>JBGSKB010000222.1:0-11241 GCA_041741395.1 Melioribacteraceae bacterium | reverse complement strand
ATAGAAAATAAAATTAATAAGTGGTTTGTTGAAAATAATGATTATGACACAATTCAATATATAAATGAACTTAATGTGACAAATGAATTTGAATTAAATATGAGTAACTAAAAATGAATTACGAAGAAAAATTATTTGAGCTCACTCATAAAAATGAGAATATTATAATTCTTACGGCAGAAAATAGAGCGTCAATCAGAAATTTGCCAAAAGTAATTCCTAATAAATTTATTGATACTGGAATATGTGAACAAACTCTTGTAGGAATATCTGCGGGTTTAGCACTAAGAAATAGAATTCCTATTGTTCATGGCATTGCTGCTTTCTTAACAATGAGATCTTTCGAATTTATTAGAACAGATATTGGATATCCAAATTTAAATGTTAAACTTGTTGGCAATTTTGCCGGTTTTCTCTCGGAAGGAAACGGACCAACGCATCAAGCCATTGAAGACATTTCTTTAATGAGATGTATTCCGTCAATGAATATTTTTTGTCCAGCCGATATTGATGATTTGATAAAAGGACTTTCAACAATAATAAATTTCAATAGACCTTTCTATATAAGATACAACGATCTACCTTCAATTGTAGAGCACGAAGAATTTGCATTAGGGAAAGCAGAAGTATTTGGTGAAGGAAACGAAATAGGAATTATAGTTTATGGAACTTTATTTAGTGAAACATTCAAAGCTAAGGAAATTTTAGAAGCTGAAGGTTATTCAGTTAGACTTATAAATTTAAGAACAATCAAACCAATTGATGAATATGAAATTATAAATACTATAAATTCTTGTAAAACAATTATTTCAGTAGAAGACCATTTTAGGATCGGTGGACTTTATTCAATAATTTCAGAAATTATAGTTAAAGAAAAACTTATCTCAGATTATTTAGCAATTAATTTGCAAAATAAATTTTTTAAACCGGCAAAACTTAAAAACATTTTATCATATGAAGGTTTTAATGCAATCCAAATAGTGAATAGAATAAAAGAATATTTACATAAAAAGGAAAAAAAATTCAATGTCGAATGGAGTAATGTTTAATAATAGTTATCCTTCAATAAAAAAATCAGATGAATTTTACTATAGGGCAGTTGATTTAATTCCATCTGTTACACAAACTCTTGCTAAAGGACCAACACAATATATAAAAGGTGTTGCTCCAAAGTACTTAAATAAAGGCATTGGCTCGCATGTTTGGGATGTTGATGGGAATGAATATATTGATTATAACATGGGAATAGGTCCAATTTCACTTGGATATAATTATAAAAAAGTTAATGATGCAATAATATCACAACTCAACGATGGAATTACATTTTCACTAATGCATCCGTTAGAAGTAGAAGTTGCAGAATTATTAAATGAAATTATTCCAAATGCGGAAATGGTTAGATACAGTAAAACTGGTGCAGATGTTACTAGTGCAGCAATCAGATTAGCAAGAGCTTACACTGGAAAAGACAAAATATTAGTGTGCGGTTATCATGGCTGGCATGATTGGTATTCGAATATTCTTCCGCCCAATAAAGGAATTCCAAAAGTAATTAGTGAACTGACTCATACATTTAATTATAATGATATTGAATCATTCAAAAAATCAATTGATGAAAATACAGCCGCAGTAATTATTGAGCCGGTTGTATTTGAAGAACCGCAAAATAATTTTCTATCACAAGTTGCTGAATTATGTAAAGAAAAAAATATTGTTTTAATATTTGACGAAATGTGGACGGGATTTAGAATTTCTCTTGGCGGTGCTCAGGAATATTTTAATGTAACTCCAGATTTAGCAACATATTCTAAAGCAATTGCGAATGGTATGCCGATTTCAGTACTAACTGGAAAAAGAGAAATTATGCAACTTGCTGAGAATGATATTTTCTTTTATACAACTTTCGGAGGAGAGACATTATCCCTAGCTGCTGTAAAAGCAACAATTGAAGAAATAAAAGAAAAAAATGTAATAAACTATCTAAGTATTCAAGGTAAAAAGTTAAAAGATGGTTTTAATGGTTTGTGTGAATTATTTGATTTGGATTTTATATATGCAACTGGTTATAACTGGAGATCAATGGTTAGAATAAAAAGTGAATTTACAGATCCTTTGATTATCAAATCTTATATTCAGCAGGAAATGATAAAGAGAGGAATTCTTTGGTCGGGTTTTCACAATATGTCATTTTCTCACTCAGATGAAGACATTAGTTATACACTTAACGTTTATGAAAATGTTTTAAAACTTTTGAAAGATGCTGTTTGCAAAAATGATATCGAGAGCAGATTATTAGGTGAACCTGTAAAAGCGGTATTTAGAAAAACAGAAAATTTTAACATTAAACCGGTGTTAAAATAATGGAAATATTTTCATTAAAAAATAAAGTAGCAATTGTAACAGGAGCATTAGGATTATTGGGCAAAAAGCACTGCGAAGCCTTAGCAGAAGCAGGCGCAAATGTAATTGTCACTGATATTGATGAAAAAGGATGCAAATTATTTTCAAAAAGTTTAAAAACTCAATCAGAAGGCTTTGCTCTTGATGTTACTAATAAAGAATCAATTCAAAATTTATTAGAGAAAGTTCTATTTGAGTTTAATAAAGTTGATATCTTAATAAACAATGCCGCAATTAATGATATGGTAGAAAATCCACATAATGCTTTAGAAGAATCTAAATTTGAAAATTACACTTTGTCAAAATGGCAACACTCAATTGATGTGAATTTAACCGGAACATTTCTTTGCTCGCAAATAATTGGCAATCAAATGGTTAAGCAAGGGAAGGGGAATATTATAAACATTGCTTCTACTTACGGGGTTGTTGCACCAAATCAAAATTTATATAAAGATAAGAACGGAAAACAAATATTCTATAAACCACCAGCATATTCAGTTACAAAAGGGGCTGTAATTTCTTTCACAAAATATTTGGCTTCGTATTGGGCAGATAAAAATATTAGAGTTAATTGCCTTTCGCCAGGTGGAGTTAAAAATAATCAAAATGAAGATTTCATTAGTGAGTATGAAAAAAGAACTCCATTAGGCAGAATGGCAAATCCAGAAGATTATAAAGGAGCAATAGTTTTCCTTGCAAGTGATGCTTCAAATTATATGACTGGTGAAAATTTAATTGTAGATGGCGGATGGACAACTTGGTAAAAGGAAAAATATATGAATGAACTAAGCACAAAACTAAAAAAAGTTAAATTATTATTAACTGATGTTGACGGAGTTTTAACGGATACCGGAGTTTACTATTCTGTTTCCGGAGAAGAGTTAAAGCGGTTTTCTTTAAGAGATGGAATGGGCGTACAAAGACTCAGAGAATTTGTGAAAGTTAAAGTCGGAATTGTCTCTGGTGAGAAATCATTATTAGTACGAAAAAGAGCTGAAAAATTAGATCTTGATGAAATCCACTTGGGTGCTAAAAACAAAATTAAAGTGCTTAAAAATATTTGTAAAGAAAGAGGATTAGAATATGATCAAGTTGCATATATTGGTGATGATGTAAACGATTTAGAAATTATTGATGCTGTTGGAATATCTGCATGCCCGGCAGATGCAATGAAAAGTGTAAAAGAAAAAGTTGATATCGTTTTAGAAAATATTGGCGGAAACGGTGCTTTTAGAGAGTTTGCAGAAATAATTATTGAAGAGAAATTAAAAGACAAAGAAGAGGATTAAATGAATAGATCAAATTTAATTCGTGTCGGAAATAAATTTATTGGTGATGATCAACCAGTTTATATTATTGCAGAAATTGGAATTAATCATAATGGTTCTTTAGAAAATGCAAAAAAATTAATAGACGCAGCAGTATTTGCTGGATGTGATGCTGTTAAATTTCAGAAAAGAACTCCAGAAATTTGTGTGCCGGAAGACCAATGGTATATTGAAAGGGATACACCGTGGGGAAGAATGACATATATTGAATATCGTCATAAAATAGAATTTGGCTTTTCAGAATATGAAGTTATTGATCAATATTGCAAAGAAAAAAAAATTCACTGGTTTGCTTCTGCTTGGGATGTTGAAGCTGTAAAATTTCTTGAAGAATTTAATCCATTAATGTATAAAATATCATCAGCTTCATTAACTGATGATGAACTTTTACTAAAAGTTAAACAAACCAAAAAACCAATCATGATTTCTACCGGAATGTCATCTCTGCAGCAAGTTGATAAAGCACTTCAGATTTTAAATGAAACTCAGTTAATGATTGCGCAATCCACTTCAAACTATCCATGCAATTTAAATGAACTAAATATAAATGTTATTGAAAGTTACAAAAAAAGATATCCGCAAATTCCGATTGGATATTCCGGACATGAAACCGGTTTAGCACCAACTTATGCGGCGGTAGCAAAAGGCGCTACTTTTATTGAGAGACATATAACACTTGATAGAGCATCTTGGGGAAGTGATCAAGCCGCATCCGTTGAAATAATGGGAATGTATCGATTGGTAAAAGACATTAGAGATATTGAAAAAGCACTCGGTGACGGAATTAAAAAAGTGTATGACAGCGAAAAAAAATCTATGTCAAAATTAAGAAAGAATATTTCAGAAACTTTATATGCTTAATTAATGTATTTGATTATTTTGCAATTTCTTTCATTCGGACTTCTTTTTTTTATTCCCATCTCAATTAAAATTTTGGAAACATTTTCCGCAGAAAATTATTTCCGAAAATTTACTTTTGCCTTCATAAATTTTAAGAACGAAACAATATAATATAACATTGAGAATATTATGCAAATAAATTGGATTTATTTACTGATTGCAGGTTTCTTAGAAATCGGATGGGTAATTAGCCTAAAGAAAACTGAGGGTTTTACAAAGATAATCCCAATTATTTTCTATGCAATATTTGGATTTTTTGCAGCTTATTTTTTTTCAAACGCATTGAAAACAATTCCAATTGGTATTGCTTATGCAATCTGGATGGGAATTGCTGTAATTGGGACAACTATTGCTGAAAGCCTGATTTTCAATTCTAATTTAAATTTAATAAAAATGATTTTTATGCTTCTAATTCTTATTGGAGCAATTGGTTTAAAACTAACTTCAAACGTGGAGTAGAAATAAATGAATACACTTGATTTGAATTCAATAATTGTTAAATACTATCCAAACTTTACAAAGTTATCTAAATGGAAGAAAAAATTATATTTGAGTGTTTTCAATAGAGTAATTTATTTAGATGCGATAAATAAAATACTCGAACAAAATTATGATGTTTTTGGAATTCATTTTATTGAGAGTTTATTTGAACAACTTAACTTTTCTTATAATGTATCAAATAAAGATGTAAGGAAAATTCCCGCCGAAGGAAGATTAATTATAGTTGCTAATCATCCAATAGGTAGTTTAGACGGATTAGCGTTGTTAAAATTGGTTTCTGAAATTAGAGAAGATGTAAAAATTATTGCAAATTCAATTCTTTACGAAATAGAAAATTTGAGAAATTTATTTTTGCCTTTTAATTTAGATTCAAAATTAGTTCAAAGAGAAAATATAAAAGCTATTGATGAAGCTTTGCAAAAAGAACAAGCCATAATAATTTTCCCAGCTGCTGAAGTATCAAGGTTAAAATTTTATCATATAACTGATTCAAAATGGCATAAGGGTGCAATTCACTTTGCAAGAAAAAATAATACACCAATTCTGCCAATTTTTATTGATGCTAAAAATTCTATGTTATTTTATTTTGCATCTGCCATTAACAAATATTTCTCTAGATTTTTATTAGTTCATGAATTATTTAGCAAAAAAAATAAAACTATTTCTATAAAAATTGGAAATCCAATACCGGCAAAGGTATTTTCAACTCATATTATAGAAGACCAAGCCCAATTAGCTTTGTTAAAAAAGCATGTTATGAGAATTAGAAAAGATAAAAAGGGAGTTTTTATTACTGAGAAAAATATTATTCATCCAATCCCTAGAAAATTTATAAAACGAGAATTAATTAATTCCGAGTTAATCGGAGAAACATCAGACAGAAAGAAAATTTATTTATGTGAATATTCAAAAGCACCAAATACTCTAAACGAAATAGCAAGATTAAGAGAAGTGACTTTTAGAAAAGTTGGAGAAGGAACGGGAAATAAACTTGATATTGATCGATTTGATAAAATTTATAAACATATTGTAGTTTGGGATGATAATGATTTGGAAATAGTTGGCGCATATAGATTAGGTTTGGGCAGTGAGTTAATGAACGAATTTGGGATAAAAGGATTTTATACTTCCACACTATTTAAATATTCAGAAGATTTTGTAAACACTTATTTAAATTCATCATTGGAACTTGGAAGAAGTTTTATTCAGAAAAAATATTGGAAGACAAATGCACTTCATTATTTATGGCAAGGGATTGGAGCATTTTTATATAAACATCCAGAAGTTAAATATATGTTTGGCGGAGTTAGCATTAGTAAAAATTATAATCAAACTGCTACAGAAATGATAGTCTATTATTATTCAAAATGGTATGGAGATATTAATGATAAAGTGCATCCAAATAAGAAATTTAGATTATCACCAAAAACACATGCTAATTTGGTTGGGGAATTTGTTGGCACAACACCAAGTGAAGATTATAAAATACTTAAGAATATGCTGAAACCGTTTGGTTTTTCAGTCCCCACTTTATACAAACATTATACTGATTTGTGCGAAATAGATGGTGTAAAGTACTTAGACTTTGGCGTTGACGATTCATTTGAAATGTGTGTTGACGGATTTATTCTTATTGATGTTGAAAAAATTACGAAAGAAAAAAGATTACGATATATTGATATCCATTCAGGTAAGCAAGAAGTTGCATAAAATTATTCATCTTTTGTAGGTAAACCAAGTTTAATTAATAATTCTTCAAGATCCTTAACAAGGTTAAAACTTTTTGCTTTTATATCATTAAAAGTTCTTGTATAAGTTTCAGTTTTTGAATTATCCCAATTAAGCATTCTTTGGTTGTAATTTCTGAAAGGTTCATTTTCAAACCTTTTGGGTTTTGAATCTTCCAAACTTGAAGCTGCTTTTCTTGCGCTTAATTCTGAGTAATCCCAAGTTAAATCAAAAAGAGAAAAAAGAATTTTTCTCAGTCTTTTCCATTCTTCATCATTTAATTCTTCATTCATTTCTTAAAGTATAAATTATTCTAAATTGTGAGAGAATCTTTTTGTTAAATAATTTAAAAGGAACAAGAATGATCCTAAAAAGGAATGGTAGATATCTACTATTTCAAATTTTAAAGTTGGAGTAATATTTGCAAAGTAGGCAAAAAACTTAATTATTAATATACTTGAGAAAAAAACTGAAAATCCTTTTAAACTGATTATAATTAATTTTGTGATATTCATTTTGCGATTAATAATATTTTCTAAATTAAATATAATTAGCTAATGTTAATTCAAAATGAATTTAATTTTAAGAAATTATTAAGATTATTTTGACATCTTAATCACTTAATTTTACTCTTTTCAATATTTCTGATAAATCAAAAGAAGAAATATTCTTATCATTATTCACAGCAAAAAAAGCACCTTTAGGAAAATTCGTTAATGATTCTTGAGTCAGCCAAATTCCATCCGTATTAGTTGTTTTTGTCGATTTAAAAAAGCCAATATGTTCGAAAGTTATCCTATCAAAAAAATGAAATGTATTTGAGGCAGAATCTTGATCTGTTGCAACCCAAAAACCTTGGTTATCTTTTTCTTTATATAAAGCAATACCCTCAACTTGGGTTTTAAATAAACCACGTCCAACTATTTTATTTTTAAATACACCATCAGAGTTGTAAATCTTGATACAAGTTTCATCTTCTTTTTCTTCAGCAATTAGTAAATTATTGTTTTCAGAATCTCCGTTAATTGATTCAACAATTCTTAATATTCCATTTCCAGCAGTATCACCAAATTTCTTAATTAGTTTTGTTTGAAATTGATTGTTCTCAAACTTCATTTCATATAAGTGAATTCTGTTACCTAAATCTTTTTCAATGGGAATTTGTTCATCTGCCGTTTCATAATTATCTGTCACATAAATATTGTATGATTTTTCATTTTTATGAACATAAATTCCATATGGTTTTATTAAGTCACCAATACCAATAAAAGTAACAAAACTAAAATCTGGCAATTTTAAGATTTGCAATCTGGCATTATCTCTTTCTACAATAAATAAAAGAGAATCAATTGCAAAAATTCCATTTGGTCTTGAAAACTGAAGTGGTTCGTTACCGCTTGCACCAATGTATTTTACAAAATTACCAGTCGCTGCATCATGAACAATAAGTCTATCTGTTGCTTTTGCTGTTGTAATTAGCCAAGCAGTTTTATCATTAAGTTTCCAGAAAGTAGGGGAGTCAACATTGTCAACTTCGTTTGCTGTTGTTTGATAATATTCGGATACTATAAATTCTTTAGCAGTTTTGTTAAATACAATATTTTTATCTGAACAAGAATAGAAAGAAATGATTGATAAAATTATAGACAAAGCATTATAAAATATTTTTTTCATATTTTTCTCAAAAAATATTAAGCGGACAAAAAATCAGTCCGCCTAATTATTTTATTACAAATCAAATTTAATTCCAGCGTTAAATCTTAAATCATAATATTCAGCTTGATATGTTCTTTTTTGTGTGCCGGCGTAATATCGTAAAGGCTGATTTGTTAAGTTATTTGCTTCAATAAACAACCTTAAATTTGGAGTAAAAGCATATGAGCCATTAAGATCAAGTCTAACAACACTATCATAATATCTTTCTAAACCGGGAGTTAAATCTAATTCATCCGGATCTAAATATGCAGCAGTATAATTAAAGGAAATTCCTAAAACTATTTGCTCATTTTGATAAGTTAAATTTGCATTTACAATATGTGGAGAAGTTCCGGGCAATTCAATATCCTTTTTGCCTTCAACTTGATCATTAAGTACTGGGTTATCCGTATTTGAATTAGTATAAGTATAGTTTGAATAAAAATTCAAATTCTTAAAAATACTTCCAAGAAAATCTAATCTTCTTTGAAATGCAAATTCAACACCAAACAAATTTGCTGAGGCGCCATTACGAGGTTGGAAAAATTCATCATATGTATTGCCGGAAATATTATCCGCATAATCTTCTTCTGAATAAACATAAATATAATCATCTATGGATTTATAAAAAATTCCACCGGATAAAATTCCTACACTTTCTAAATATTTTTCGGCATTCAAATCGAAATTCATTGAGGTTGTTGGTTTTAATGAAGGATTACCAATTGCCAATTCTTCATTATCTTCGGCGATTGCTCTATATGGAACAAGATCATAATAATTTGGTCTTGCAATTGTATTTGTCCATGCAAATCTTAAAATTGTATTTTCATCATAATTAAATTTGAAATGAATTCCCGGTAGGAAATTTGAATAATTATCTTTTCCTGTAGTTGTAGTAACATCTTCTGTTGCTTCATCAAATTGATAACCTTTAAAGTCAATATCGGTTTGTTCAAATCTAATTCCGGCAATCATCGAAATACTATTCCCTAAATTTTGATTTAACTGCAAATAACCGGCAATAACATTTTCAGCTGCATTAAAATTAGATGCGGCATATTCATCCGGTTTATCTTCTTTTTCAAATAAGGAAGAATTATCTAAATCCAATGATCCAATTCCTTCGGCAGATGTTAAAGTCCCAACTTTATAATCTCCGGCTAAAAAATTTGGATTTGTATAATCTTTTGTTGTCCAATCTAAAATACTTGCTGGTTCTAATAGAGGTGTATATTCAAAAAAATTATTATCTCGTTCCTTATCTTTATTTTTAATTCTCGCACCAATTTTCAATTTGTTGTTAAACTTACCGGAATTTAGCAAAGGAATTTCAAAATTTACTTTTGCATTAAAATCTTTTTCTTCTGTGAATTGGTATTCTTCACTGATTTCATCTAACATATATTGAGAAAGCGAAACACTCTCTATAGGTTTTGGAGTTTCTAAATCAGATAAGTCAAATTGAACTTCAACATCTTCAGCAGCCCAAGTTATATATCGTTCATTTGGTCTTTCTTCAGAAGCTCTTGAGATTCCGGCAGACCAATCAAGTTTTATATTTCCATCAAAAGCATGATCTCCAGATAAAGATAACGTAAACATTTTTTGATTTTCTAATCGAGCATTTTCACTTTTATCGCCGCTTATTCCACCTTTTGTTTGTCTTTCAATTGTATCATCAGAGTAAATTACTCTGTAACGATTTTCCCAATCTTTTCTGTTTGAATAAATTCCTTTTAGATAAACGGTATTAAATGGATTTATTCTAAAATCTAAAGTTCCACCAATACTTTGTCTTAATCTTCTAATTTGATATTCACGAACTTCCCATTCATCAATTATAATATTACCTTCATCATTATCCCACGCACCTTCGGTATTGTCTGAGCCTAATTCATGATCATGATAAGAACCATTTAATAAAATGCCAAAAACATCATCAGCAAATCTTTGTCCTACCGTAAAAGCTCCGTTAAATGCTGCTTTCTCTGAAAGTTGATTGTAATTTCCCCCGAGTGTTGTTGACAATCTTAATTTATTTGGTGCCCCTTTTGTAACTAAATTAACTGATCCGCCAATAGCATCAGCATCCATTTCGGGAGTGACTGCTTTATTTACTTCAATGGTCTGAACCATATCGGATGGAACTAAATCTAACTGAACATTTCTTATTTCAGCCTCAGCGGATGGAATTCTTTCACCATTAATTGTAAAAGAATTTAAACGTGGTTCTGTTCCTCTTATATTTCCAAATCTTGCTTCACCTTGATCATAATTAACAGTTATTGAAGTAATTCTTTTGAGTGCATCGCCAATATTTGCATCTGGGAATCTTCCAATTTGATCTGATGAAACAATGTTTGTAATATTCATATTTTCTTTTTGCTGATTCAAAGCTTTGGCTTGACCAATTAATTGATCGCCTAAAACAACAACTTCCTTACCAAATAAAATTCCGGAATTAAGAATAACATTTAATTCCAAAGTTTTGTTTTCTAAAACATTAACGTTAATTTTTTTTGTTTGATAACCGAGATAAGAAAATGTAATTTCATAATTGCCGGTATTAAGATTTGAAAAGACAAATTTTCCATTTTCATCTGAAGTAACACCTTTTTTTAGTGCTTCGATATATATGTTTGCACTAACCAAAGATAGATTATTTTCATCGGTTATAATTCCTACA
>JBGSKB010000221.1:0-9632 GCA_041741395.1 Melioribacteraceae bacterium | reverse complement strand
CAGATCCGGTTGAAGAAGAAAAAGGAAATTTAATTGTAAATTCAACTCCATCCGGCGCAAAAATATTTTTAGACGGAACAGATTCGGGATTTTTAACTCCGTACACATTTGCAGATAAAGCAACCGGTACTTATTCAGTTACTTTAAAATTAGCTAGTTATGCAGATACAACAATTAATGCACAAGTTGTAAACAACCAAGATGCAACTTTGAATGTTACATTGAAACCAACATATTCTAATTTTGCATCAGTAAAAATTTATGAAACTACAGGTACAACTGCTGCACAACCAAGCGGATTAGACCTTTCAGCTGGAACAGCCTTGAGTTCAACAAATGCTGTTATTGATATTTATTATTATTCAAGCAGTGATGGAAACACATATTTAGTACAAAGCGCAAATACAAATGATAATACAAAAAGAGCTACATACTTCAAAGTTACTACTGGAACAAACTTAAATGACGGAGTTGATTCACCAGCTAAAGATGCAAATTGGACTAACAGCATGAGTGATAGAGAAGATAATTATGTATTCTTGTATGATGCTGACGGAAATTATTCTAAATTAAAAATATCAAGTTTCGGAGGTGGAAGTGGAGCTGGTGATCCAGCCTGGGTTGAGTTGACTTGGATTTATAACAAATCAATTGACAACAAATTATTTTAGTTTTATGTTCAGATTTTAGTTTAAAAAGGCATGTGTTTGCATGCCTTTTTTTGTTTTATAAAATTCCATAAAAATATTACAACCACCTTTTCTTTTTAATAAAAATATAGATTCCAAATCCAACCAAAAACATTAATAGGAGCGAATAATAATAACCGTTCTTCCATTCAAGTTCGGGCATATTTTTAAAGTTCATTCCATAAACCCCAGCAATAAAAGTTAGCGGAATAAATATTGTTGCAATAATTGTTAGAATTTTAATCACTTTATTTGTGTTGTTTATAATATTATTCTCATTAAAATGTATTAAGCTCTGTATCATATCCGAAAAAGAATTATAATATTCAATTAATTCATTTACGTGATCTTTACAATCATTAAAATAATGGAAATTGTTTTTTTCAAGCAATTTACTTTCGCTTTCAATTAAATCCTGAAGCGCAATTTTTAATGGGAACAGATTTTTTCTAATCGATTTAAGTTTTGTATTCAATTGATAAATTTGATCGCTGTAATTTTCAGAACGTTTATTCAGTATTATTTCTTCTAAATCAAAAAGTTCCTCTCTAATATTTTCAAAATATCTGTAATATGTATCTATGCAAGAATCAAGCAATGTATAAAAAAGATAATCTGCTTTTTTATTTCGAGCACGCGCTGTTCCGTTTTTTATTCTTTCAATTTTTATTTGTAGAATATTATTTGGATTTTCCATCAATGAAATTACAAGCTCGTCTTTTAGAATAAAACAATTATGGCTTGCATCATTACTCTTTTCATCAAAACTTTTAATAATAAATGCCAGATAATCATTTCCCTCATCAAATTTGGGAATATGATCAGTGTGCATTGCGTCTTCAAGCAGCATTTCGTTTACATTTAATATTTTACTCAAATCTTTTATGTGCTCAATTTTTTCAAAGCCGGTAATATCTAACCAATTTATTTTGTTTGGTTCTTTTATGGAATCTATATTTTCAAGTTTTTTTAAATCGGTTTCAGAAAAATCAACTTTATCATATTTAATTAACTTAATTCTGGTTTTTTGTGGATCAACATTTCCGATGTAAATAATTTCACCCGGTGGGAGACCAATTTTTCTTGTAAGTTTTTTAGATTTGTTCATAAAAATATCCCAATATATTTTAACTAAAGTTTTTCAAAAACAGATTATGTTTTAATAATGATTTAAAAATAAAAATGTTATTTTTAATTTATCTTAAACATAATTATATAAAAAGAATTTTGTGGCTGAATTATGACCGTTATATTCTCAAAAAAATGTGAACTTGCGCTTCAAGCTGTTTTATTTCTTTCAATCAAAAAAGATAAGCTGATATTTAACGCTAAAGATATTTCTGATGAATTAAAAGTTCCGAAAGAATTTGTTTCTAAAATGCTGCAAACTTTAACGGAAAGCGGAATTATAGGATCTAAAAAAGGAAAAAACGGCGGATTCTATTTAGCACGCAGACCAAGTCAAATAAAATTGATTGAAATTGTTCAAGCAATTGATGGAGATTCTGTTTTCAAAAGTTGCGTTTTAGGATTTCCGAATTGCAGCAGCGAACATCCTTGTCCGGTGCACGATAAATGGGGAAAAATTAGAGACGAAGCTTACAAAATGCTTAGCGAAGAAACTTTAGAACAATTAAAAGAAAAAACGATTAGAAAAATTCAGACATTGTAATTTTAATATTCTATTCTAATTCACTTCAAAATAAACAAGTTTGTTTGTGAAATTTATTTTAATAACTTTCCAAAATTATTTTTCCCAAACCTTTTTTATACGGATTTTATGCAAAGTAATAAATCATTTCAAATAGAAATTCCGGTAAATGAAGATCACACTTCCGGAAAATTGCAAAATACAAATTGGAGAAAAACGCAACAGTTTTTAATTCCCGCAAAAAAAAATAAAACAGAAAAAGGTAAGTATGATATTTATCCTTCTTTCAAAATTGAAGATGGAAAAATATTAAACGGAATTTCTGAACTTGTTGATAAACTTGTAAGTTATAACTCAATTACAATTGATGGATATGTTGGTGTTTATTGGCAAATACTTTCCAATCAACTTTTTGAGGAATTTTCCCAAAGAAATATTTCTGTTAATATTTTTGATGTGAAAAGTGCAATGAAAAACGATGAAGAAATTTCATCAATGATAAAAAATGATTTAGGAAAAGATGATTCAATATTTGGAATGCGAACAAATTTAAAACTTGCTGATTTTTTTGATGAAGAAAAAATCAAGAAATTTGTTCCGGTAAAAAATGTTGATATAAATATTATTTTAGGCTGTGGTTCAGAACTCACAAACTGGAATGGAATTTTAGTCTATGTAGATCTTCCCAAAAACGAACTTCAATTTAGAATGCGTGCAGAAAGCATTACAAATTTAGGTTCAAATTCTCCGTTCGATTCACAACAAATGTACAAAAGATTTTATTTTATCGATTGGGTTGTTTTGAATGAGCGTAAAAAAAATATTCTTAATAAAATTAATTTTATTGTTGATGCACAAAGACCAAACACACTTCTGGCCTTGACGGGAGAAGATTTTAGAAAATCATTAAATCAAATGAGTGAAAATTATTTTAGAGTTAGACCTTGGTTTGAGCCTGGAGTTTGGGGAGGAAGTTGGATAAAAGACAATATTCATGGGCTTACAAAAGATGTTCCAAATTATGCTTGGTCGTTTGAGTTAATTGTTCCGGAAAATGGAATTATAATTGAAAGTGATGAAAATTTGTTAGAAGTTTCTTTCGATTTTCTAATGTTTCAAGAAAATGAAAATATTTTAGGAAAGCATGCAGTAATTTATGAAAATGAATTTCCAATTCGGTTTGATTTTCTGGATACTTTTGATGGCGGAAATTTATCTGTTCAATGCCATCCACGTTTGGATTATATAAAAAACAATTTTGGCGAAAATATTACGCAAGATGAATCTTATTACATTCTTGATACAAAAAATAATGCAAAAGTTTATTTGGGATTTCAAGAAGAAATAAATTCCACTGAATTCAGAAATGAACTTGAGCAAAGTTTTAAAAGTTCAAATCCCATTGAAATTGAAAAATATGTACAAACTCATGAAGTAAAAAAACACGATTTATTATTAATTCCCAACGGAACAATTCATGGATCGGGAAAAAACAATCTGGTATTGGAGATTTCCAATACGCCTTATATATTCACTTTTAAGATGTATGATTGGGTTCGCTTGGATTTAAACGGAAAACCACGACCAATAAATATTGAACACGCATTTAACAATCTTTATTTTGACCGAAAAGGGGAGATTGTAAAAGATGAATTAATTGCAAGATCCAAAATAATTTCTGAAGGAAAAGATTGGAAAATTGTTCATCTTCAAACTCACAAAGATCATATTTATGATGTTGAGCGATTGGAATTTTTCAATTCAATCAATGTTCAAACCAATGAAAGTGTAAATGTTTGTATGCTTGTAGAAGGCGAATCAATAATTCTGGAAACTGAAAATGGAATGAAAACAAGATTTAATTATGCGGAAACTTTTGTAATTCCGGCAGCTGCAAAATCTTACAAATTAATTAATGAAAGTAAAAGCGAAGCAAAAGTTGTTAAAGCATTTTTAAAATAGGAAATAAAATGACATTAAAAATTACGCAAGAAAACGAGAACAAATTTTATCTTTCAATATTAGCACTTATTGCTGCCCTTGGCGGATTTCTTTTCGGATTTGATACTGCCGTAATTTCCGGAACTATTGGATTTGTAAAATCTCAATTTTATCTTGATGCTTTAGCAGAAGGATGGTTTGTAAGTGTTGCATTGCTTGGATGTATTGCCGGTGTTGTTATTGCCGGATTTTTAAGTGATCGATTTGGTAGAAAACTTGTTCTAATTCTTTCAGCAATTTTATTTTCTGCATCTGCAATTGGTTGTGCAATCAGCGGAAATTATTTGGAGTTAATAATTTATCGTTTAATCGGCGGTGTTGGAATTGGCGTTGCTTCAATTATTTCTCCAATGTACATTTCAGAAATTTCAATTCCAAGTATGCGCGGAAAGCTTATTACTTTGTATCAACTTGCAATAACAATTGGAATTCTTGCGGCGTATGTTTCTAATTATTTTATTTTAGAAATTTCTTCAACTTCAATTTTTACCGATGGAACCTTTTTATTCTGGATTTTTAATCAAGAAATTTGGCGCGGAATGTTTGGAGTTGAAACTTTTCCGGCAATATTATTTTTGATGCTTTTATTTTTAGTTCCGGAATCACCCAGATATTTATTGATGAAAAACGATATTAAAGGAGCGCAAAAAGTTCTTTCCAAAATAATTAACGAGGAAAATGTTAAGTCTGAAATTTCAGATATTGTAAAAAGCTTTGAAATTACTTCAATTTCGTTTAATGATTTATTTCATAAAAAAATGTTGAAACCACTTTTAATCGGAATTTCACTTGCAATGTTTTCTCAGTTTAGCGGAATAAATGCAATTATGTATTATGGAATTAAGATTTTAGGTGAAGCGGGATTAGGCGCAAACGATGCTTTTTGGTCGCAAATAACAATTGGAATTGTAAATGTATTTTTTACAATTGTCGCAATTTTTACAATTGATAAATTTGGTAGAAAACCATTATTAATCTGGGGAGTTTCCGGTGCAGTTATTTCTTTAGTAGCAGTTGGAATTTTATTTGTGATGAATGTTTCATCAAGCACATTGTTGTTAATATTTATTTTATTTTTTATTGCATGTTTTGCGGTTTCTTTTGGTCCGGTAGTCTGGGTAATCTTAGCTGAAATTTATCCCACAAGAATTCGTGGAAGAGCAATGGCAATTGCAACTTTATCATTATGGGTTGCAAATTGGATTGTTGGACAATTTACACCTTTCTTGCTTGAAACCGTGCAAGCGTATGGAACATTTTGGATTTTTGCATTAACAAGTTTTCCGGCAATTTATGTAACTTGGAAATATGTTCCGGAAACTAAAAATAAACCACTTGAAGAAATTGAAAAAGTTTGGAATAATTAGGATTGTCTTTTTAGAATTCCATTAATATTTATCTTCTTTAATTGAACAAACAAAGCCCCAACTGCGGCAATTAACATACCGCTTCCTTCTTGAATTGTAATTGTTTCACCAAGAAAAATCCATGCTAAAATTGCAATTTGAATTAACATAGTTCCGTTAATTATACTTGATTCCATTGCAGATAAATAACGCAAAGTTAAATTCCATAGTGTAAATGCAAATGCTGTATTTACAACCGCAAGCCAAATTAAATAATACGAATTTTTTGTACTTATTACCGGAATTCCATCTTTAGATAAACCAACAATTAACATAATAATTGCACCAATTCCCATGCTTATGAAAGTTATAACAACTGGACTAATATCTTTATTTCTATTTAGATTTCTTCCAAGAATTGCCGAACCGGAATTTGCCAAAACTCCTATGAACATTACACCTAAGCCAATTAATTCATTTTGTAAAAAAGAAATTGGAAAAAAATATGTTAAAATTCCTACTATAAACAAAATTGCACCCAGCCATTGTAATTTTGTTGGAATTTCATTCAGTAAAAATATTCCAAGTACTGCGACAATAATTGGAGTGAAATTTAACATTAAACTTACTGTTACCGATTGAAGTAAAGATAAACCTAAATATTGAGTTCCTTGAGTAAATGCGTAAAATAAAATTCCAAGCCAAAATAATTTACGCCACTGCGAACCACTCAAGTTTTTAATTTCGTTTATATAATTTGTCTTTAATAAAACAAAAGGAATAAAACATAAAAAAGCTAATGTATATCTTAGTCCCGCAAAAGTAATTGGAGGAATTTCAGCTAAACCCCATTTAATTAAAATGAAAGAAGTTGACCAAAGAAAAGTAACAAGTAATGCTTGAAGAATTGTAACAATGTGTGGTGATTTGGATTTCATAATTCCTAAAATTATTTCTAAAATAATAACAAAATTAGTTCTGTTAATTTATTGAATAAAACCGAATGTTGATTTCTGAATTTTTTAAAAGTTATCATGAAACTTAAGGAATATTGACTTCGAAAAATTGATATGAAATTAATTTATGACATTCACTTTTACGTTGAATGTTAAAATCAATAATTAGTCAGTTGATTTATTTGATAAGATAATTACCAAATCTTTTGAAATGTCTAGATTAAATTTTTCCATTTTCAGATTTCCAAACAATTCAATTTGTAAATTATTTTGGTTTGCCAAATATGAAATTTTTTCAGAATTATGAGGAAAAAGTTTGGTTACAATTTCTTTTTGTCGATTTTTTATTTTATCGAAAATATCTATAACAAAATTAATTTCGTTGTTAATAAATTGATATTTACGAACTATTAAAATTTCGTCATTTTCAAATTTATTTAGAATGTAATCTTCACTTTTGGGAATTGAAGAAAAGTTAATAATTTGAATTAATATTTTTCCGTTTTCGTTTAATAATTGTTTCAAATGAAAAAATAATATTTCTAATTCTTTCAACGATAAATTTGCTAAAGTATTTCCAAGAGAAATTATTAAATCAAATTTATAATTGGAATTAATTTTTGTTAAGTCTGATTTGATAAAATCAATTTCACAATTATGTTTTTCAAAATTATCCTTAGCAATTTTTAACATTTCTTCAGAATTATCAACAGCTGTAATTTTTAATCCAAGTTGAGAAAGTGCAATAGAATCAACACCGGTTCCGCATCCTAAATCTAAAGCAGTTTTAAAATTAGGTTCAATAAATTTCTTCAGATTCTCAATTTTACTTTTTAGAGAATTTTCAAAATTTATCATCAAATCATAATTTGATGAAAGTTGATCATAAAAAATATTGTTACTCAAAATCATAAAATTATAATTTTAACAATTCTTCTTCTAATTTAATTGCTTTGGGGAATAATATATTATTTTCGAGGTGAACATGTTTGTGAAGATCCTTTTCAAATTCTTCAAGCTCTTTATATGTTAATGTAAAAGTTGCGCAAGCATCTTCAGGTGCTTTATAATTGCCGGTTAAATCTCTAATTTGTGCCATAATATTACCTGCTCCATCATGTTCCTGTTCCATAATTTTAATAGGATTTTTTATTGTTTTATATCCACCGGTTTTAGGCTTTTCGTTAAATGTTCCGCAATCTTCCAAATATTTAATAATTGAAAATAGAATTTTTTCTTCTTTCGCCATATGCCTTATCATTTCACTTGAAATTTTTTGAAATAGTTTATTAACAGTAACCATGTGGGGATTTATTTTGCCATGTTTATTTTCAACTTTATTGAGATGGTCTTGAATGCGCGGGATTGACTCCTTAACATAAGCATGATGATTATTAACAATATATTTACTCAAAAATGTAAGTTTCCATTCATCATATCTTTCATGTGTTTTGTTATCTGAGTTTGAAGAATTTTGCAATTCGGTTATCAATTCTCTAACATTAATTTCTTTTTCCTCAACGGCTTTATATAATGGATTGTTTCCTTTGCAGCAAAAATCAATTCCATATTTTTCAAAAACCTTAGCTGTTTGAAAATTCTTTGCAACAATTTCTTTAACAATAGTTTTACTGTTAATATCTATTTGTGTGTTCATGCTTTCCTCTTTTTTTTATTAGATATCTTTATCTGAGAACTTTTTTTGACCTAAGAAAAACGGAAGTATAAACCAAATTAAAAGAACCGTAAGAGAAATAAATAAGCCCCAATTATTTCCAAAAAAATCTTCAAAAACTGCTCCGGTATAACCCATTAAAGCAGATACGTCAAATTTGAGAATTGTTAATATTCTACCAAGATCTATTGGATTTAATAATGTTAAACCAAGTGCGAGTTTCTCAAGCGGATAATCTTGAAATGTTTGGAGAATATATAAAATTAAACCGTCATAAATTATTGAGAAGAATAGCCAAACAAAAATTGAAATTCCCAATCCTTTTAGCTTATCGTCATTTAGAATTGCAATTAAAAATCCGAATCCGGTAAAGATTAGTATTTGAAAAAATCCCGTGATAAAAAGTAAAAGAACAATATTCCATGATTCAGTAAAAATTAAAAAATTCAGCGAAATTGGTATTCCGACCCCTAAAGTAAAACAAACAAATAGAGAAATTATTAATCCAAAATAAAGACCCGAATATATTGCATTTCTTTTTATAGGTTGCGTAAGCATGAATGTGATATAATTAAGATTGTTGTAAATATAAATTGTGCCAAATACAAGACAAATGAGCGGAATTACAATTATAATCATGTTTAATATACTTAAAAGAACTTTGGATGAATCTCCTGTAAACGAA
The DNA here is from genome assembly GCA_041741395.1 of Melioribacteraceae bacterium. Taxonomy (GTDB): domain Bacteria; phylum Bacteroidota; class Ignavibacteria; order Ignavibacteriales; family Melioribacteraceae. The sequence continues at coordinate 629 of JBGSKB010000221.1, read as the reverse complement.
ATCAACCAATAAGAAAATATTAGGAAAAAGAGAAAGAAACCAATCAACCATTTGCTTTGTAGATTATCTTTAATTTGATATTGTATTATTTTAATTGTTTTATTCATGCAATATTCTTTGTCATTACTGAAGCAACCGAACGTTCAAGATTTTTTTCACCGGTTAGGTTAATCAATTCATTTTTAGAACCATTAAACCAAATTTTTCCATCCAAAATAAATGCGATATTCTGAGCTAAATCTTCTAATTCACTAATTATATGAGATGTAAACAATATTGTTTTACCTTTTTTATTCTCAACTAAAATTTTGTCTTTTAAAATATTACTGGAAACGGGATCTAATCCAGATGTTGGTTCATCGAGAATTAAAATTTTGGGATCAAATAAAAAGGCTAAGGCAGCACTTACTTTTTGAATTGTTCCACCAGAAAGATTTTTTAATTTTTTATTCATCTCTTTTGATAGTACAAATTTTGTTATTAGTTCTTCATCGTATATTTTTTTATTTCTAATTTCTTTAACCATTTTAATAATATCTTTTACAGTTAAATTATCGGGAAAGCTTGCACTTTGAGGCATATAGCCAATAAGATTTCTATACTCACTTTCCTCGTTTATAATTTTTCCA
>JBGSKB010000220.1:0-2389 GCA_041741395.1 Melioribacteraceae bacterium | reverse complement strand
TAGCATCAGTACCTGAACTTAAAGCAACACAATGTTTTGCTCCATGTTCACTTGCAAAACGTGTTTCAAAATCAAAAACTGGTTTTCCTAATACATAAGCTGTATTTTCTAAAACATTGTGAATTGCTGGTAAAACTTCATCTTTAATACTATTATATTGAGCCTTCAAATCAAGAAAAGGAACTTTCATAAAATTATCTCCTAAGAGTGATAAAAAATATTTTTATGTATTAAATAAGTAGAACTTACATCTACAAACCAAGAAAAAAGTCAATTAAAATGGACAAAAAATAAATTATGATTTAAAACAATACATTTATTTATTATAAAGTAAAATAAAAGATAAATGTGACTTATAAAACCATTTTAATTACTGTTTATATTGTCGGAATAAATTGTGAGATTTTGAGACAGTTTTAAAGAAAAAGTAAAATATTTTAAAAAAACGGAGATTTTCACAATTCAAATTTTTATTCTAAAACTATATTTTTGATACAAATAAAATATTCCAGTAAAATGCTTAAATGTAATTTTTGAAAACAATTTCTTTTTTGTAATTCGCTGTTCATGGTGAATTATTTGGGTTATCGGATAATACATAACTTTCCATCCAGATTTCCAAATTCTTAAGCAAAAATCAATATCTTCCGGTCCATAAAATATTTTATCATCGTATAGTCCAATTTTATCTATTACGTTTCTTCTAAAAAATTGGCAAGCACCGATAACATAATCTACTTCTTTTATACTATTGTGATCCCAATCTTGCATTGTATGATATTGAAGGGTTTTAGAATTTTTGATTAAATCAAACTTTTCCAGTCTTCTAAAAATAAATGCTAAAAGTGTAGGGAATCTTTTGCATGAAGATTGTAATTCTAAATTTTGATCAACTAATTTACTTCCAACAATACCACATTTGGGATTTTTTTCCATAAATTGAAAAAGTTTGAGGAAACTATTTTCAATTAGTTCCATATCAGCGTCTAGAATTATAATATACTTACCAGAAGAAAGTTTAATTCCTTGATTTCTTGCAGGGGCAACACCTTTATTCTTATTATTTTTAATTAACTTAACTTGAGGAAATTCATTTTCAACCATTTCTACAGTACCATCTGCAGAATTATTATCAACTAAAATTACTTCAAAATTTAAATTTTCCGTAAAATGATAAATTGTTTGTATGCATTTCTGCAATAGATTTTTCATTTTCCAAGTTATTATAACAATACTTAAATCTATTTTTTTACTTTGCATTTTCAGTTTTTTGTATTTTTCAATGAATTAAAAATAGCAACAATTTCGCTCACAGTTTTCTCTAAATTAAATTTTTGCGATTGTTCAATACCTTTTTGACTAATTTCGTTGTAAAATATTTTGTCCGATAAAAGTTTTGAAATTATTGTGGACATTCTTAAATAATCATCTGGCTCAACAAGAATTCCACCATCGCCAATAATTTCATTTAGTGATGTTTTGTTTGATGCTATAACCGGCAGACCACATTGCATTGCTTCTAAAGGTGGATAACCAAATCCTTCATAAAAAGAAGGAAATAAAAAAACATCAGAAATATTATATAAATTTTTAAGTGTTACATCATCTATATTTTTTAAATGTTTTACATTAGATCTTAATTTGATTTCTTCAACAATTTTTTTACTACCATGTCCTAACTTCCCTACTAAAATAAAATCTAAGTCTTTATGATTTTTTTTCACTTCATCAGCAACTTTTAATAAACCTAAAATATTTTTCCTATTTTCAATCATTCCAACAAAAAGGACTAAATTTTTTTTCAAATTTAGACTTTTTTTAATGTTATTCTTTTGAGATTCTGAAAGTAGATTTTTAACAAAATTTTTATTTGCAGATTGTAGAACTACAATAATTTTAGAATGATCAATTTTATAATTTCTAATGATATCTTTTTTGGAATATTCTGAAACTGTTATTATTAAATCGCTAATTTTAATTGAGAAATAGGCGAAAATCTGTAAATATTTTCTATATATTAATGGAAGAAAATCGGGATCAGCTTTATAGATAACATCATGAACAACGGAAACATACTTTGTTGGTTTAAACTTAATAAGTGGGACTATTTGATTAACAGAAAATAGAACGTCAATTTTATTTTTTTTTAGATAGAAAGGAAGAATAAAATTGCACCAAATTGGAGAAAACAATTTCTGAGGTAAAAATCCTTTAAATGTTTTGATATTTTTATAAAATTTTTCATTATGGGAAATTACTTCATAAGAAAATAAAAAGTAATTATTTTCCTTATCAAATTTTGGAATCTCATCTAATAATAAAATTAACGATCTACCAATACCAGTAATTTTTCTTTCTAATAAGCGCGCATCAATGCCGATATTCATAA
>JBGSKB010000219.1:0-7852 GCA_041741395.1 Melioribacteraceae bacterium | reverse complement strand
TAAGTCCTTCACGTATTTGGCTTTTGCATTTGATAAACCAAGTGATCTTAAAACTTCAAACTCTATTTCACTAACTAATTCTGGAGTTGGAAAATTATCAAAATAGTTTAAGAATCTTCCTCTTATTGCGCTTGCAGATTTTACAGAAAGCTGTTGACCAACAATAGAATTACAAAGTTGAATAAAATAATTCCGCCTCTTTTTAAGATAAATTGGCTTGTATTTTTTCATCAATTGATAAATTGAAACATCATTTACCAAAAAGTGCTTGACAGCACAATTATATTCATTAATTTCAGTCATATCCTTAGAAAAAAATGGGTTTAAAATGGACCAAGAATCAATATCAGCTTTACGCAATAATAATTTACTTAAAAATGCAGATATTTCCAGATTGAACTTAGAAAAAATTAACGGAAAACTTCATTCGGTTAATGTTGGTGAAGTTTTGTACCGCGAAGGTGATTCCGCAAATTCCATCTTTTTGGTTGTAAACGGTGAAATTAATCAGTTGAATAAAAAGAAAAATGCGAAATCAAAATCTGTTATTTATGCGGATAATGAATTTTTTGGCGCAAAAGAATTATTTAAAAACTTAAATAGATGTTCAACAACTGTTTCATTGACAGATTCTTATTTAATTGAATTAAATAAAGAAGAAATTGAATTTCTGATAAAACAAGATGAAAATATTGCTGCAAATATTGAAGAAAACGAATTGGAAATTAATTTCAAACCAGAATTCAATCAGTTTTTTAATAATAATTTAGACGATGATTTAGATGAAGAATCTGAATTTTTAGAAGATTTTGTAAAAGAATATAATATTGATGATATATTAAAATCGATTGATCAGCAAGAAAAAGTTATAATGGATAATTATTCTGAATTTGAAGAAAAAAATGAAGGAAGTGTTGTAAATCACAAAGAAACTTCCGATAATAATAATAAAAGTTTTAAGCTAAATAAGAATTTTAAAAGAAAAGAGAAGCCAATGGAAACAATTGACGTCAAAACTGAAAAAGAATTTATGACTGCTGAGCAATTTGAAATGATTGTTAAAGCATTGCAATTAGTGAATGCTAATGTAAAACAAGACGATGTTCTCAAAAATATTGTTGATGTTGCCGTAAATTTGACAAATGCAGATAGAGGAACTTTATATCTTGTTGATGAAGAAAAAGGTGAAATTTGGTCAAAGATTTTGATTGCAACCGAAATTGAAGAAATTAGATTAAAAATTGGAGAAGGACTTGCCGGATATGTTGCTCAAACCGGTGAAGTTTTAAATATTCAAGATGCAAAAATTGATGAAAGATTTGATCGTTCGTTTGACGAAATTACTGGATATAACACAAAAAATATGCTTGTTTTTCCGATAAAAGATAAACAAGAAAAAATAGTTGGAGTACTTCAATTACTAAATAGTATAAAGGGTCAGTTTTCTAATCAAGAAAAAATGTTTCTAAATGCAATTTCGCTAAATGTTTCATTTGCACTTGAAAACGCAACTTTAGTTGACCAATTAGTAAAAACTGAAAGAAGTAAATCATTAGGAAAAATGGGAAATTTTATTTCCTACGACTTGAAAAAACCAATTCTTGTAAGTAAAAGATATGCAGAACATTTACAGAAAAAAGATTTGCCAATGGATGTAAAACAAGTTATTAATTTAATGTTAGAACAATTAAATCAAGTTGCAAGTCAAATTGTTGCTGCATCAGATTATACAGAAGGAACAACAATTTTAAGAAGGCAGCCAATTAGTTTAAATGATACATTGCACGAATTTGCAATAGAAATTCACAATTTTGTTCGTACCAAAAATTGTAAAGTTGAATACAGTTTAGGTGAAGATGTTAATGTTTATGTTGATAAAAAAGAATTCTATCAATGTTATTTTAATATAGTAAAAAATTCTTGTGAAGCTTTGCCCGAAGGTGGAAATATATTTGTCACATCAGAACGCAAAGGTGATAGAATTGAAATTAATTTTGAAGACCGAGGAATTGGAATAAGTAATTCAGATTTAAAACATGTATTTGAACCGCTTTGGTCAAAAAATAAATTTAATAATTCTGGTTTAGGACTTTCAATTAGTCAAAAAATTATTGAAGATCATGAAGGCAGCATAACAATAAAAAGTGAAAAAAATGTTGGAACTAATGTTATAATTAGTCTTCCTATTCACTAATTTTGTTATGTGAACAAAACAAAAAATGTAATTGTAATACTTGGTCCAACCGCAGTTGGCAAAACAAAATTTGCCGTTAATTTAGCTTATGAATTTAACGGAGAAATCATTTCTGCTGATTCCAGACAAGTTTATATAGGAATGGATATTGGCAGCGGAAAAGATTTAACCGGTTACACAATTCAAAATAAAACCATAAAAACTCACCTTATTGATGTTGTAAAACCACATTGTGAATTTAACTTATATCTTTTTCAAAAATTATTATATTCAGCTTATCAAGACATTGTATCTCAAAATCATATTCCATTTTTAGTTGGTGGAACGGGACTATATTTAAGTTCGGTAATTCAAAAATATTCACTTAATAAGGTTAACTTTAATTCTCAAAGAGCGAAAAATTTAGAAAATAATTCCGAAGAAAAACTCATTGAAATTTTAAAGGATTTGAATCCCAATTTGCATAACACGACTGACCTAACCGAAAAGAAAAGAATAATTAGTGCAATTTTAATTGCAGAAGAAAATGAAGAAAATGGTTTTCCGGAAGAGAATTTAGAATTTCTAATAATTGGAATAAATGAAGATCGTGAAATATTAAAGAATAGAATTAGAGAAAGATTAAAAATTAGATTAAAATCCGGAATGATTGAAGAAGTTGAAAATTTATTAAAAAATGGAATTTCACATGAAAAACTTAGATTTTTTGGATTGGAATATAAATTTGTTAGTCAATATTTAACCGGTGAATTAAATTATAATGATATGCATCAGAAATTAGCAAGTTCAATCATTCAGTTTTCAAAACGACAAATGACTTGGTTCAGAAAAATGGAAAAAGAAGGAATTTTAATAAATTGGATGAAAAACACTGAAATTGAAAATGCGAAAATTTTGATAAGAAATTCTATTAAATAAAAATACGCCACAATGTCCTTTAATAAAATAATCGATAAATATCTCTCCAAACAAAATCTTTCTAATTGGGAAATTGTTCAAAAAGATGAAAACGAAAAATTTTCCAACGTTATTGTAATTCCCGCAATTTGTGAGTTTGAAAATATTGCAAAGCTTATAGAGTCATTACTTTCTAATAATTTACAAAATATAAATAAGACCTTGGCTCTATTTGTAATTAATAATAAAGTAAATGATTCTAATGAAATTAAAAATGATAATTTAAATTCAATAAAATACATTGAGAAATTACCAAAATCTGATAATCACAAATTAAAATTCGGATATATTGATTGTTTTTCGGATGGAAAGGGGTTACCAGAAAAAGATGCCGGTGCCGGTCTTGCAAGAAAAATTGGAATGGATTTAGCATTAAATTTATTTGATTTTTCAAATAAAGAAAAAAAAGTTCTGATTTCCTTAGATTCTGATTGTTTGGTTTCGGAAAATTATATTAAAGAAATTACTCTATCCTTTAATCAAAATAATTTTGATGCAGCAGTTATTAATTTTGTACATCAACTTTCTGAGAATGCAGAACAAAATTTAGCAATAATTAATTATGAAATATTTATAAGATATTATGTCCTTGGATTAAAATTTGCAAATTCAAAATTTTCTTTTCATACAATTGGTTCGGCATTTGCGATTTCACCGGAAATTTATGTGAAAGTCGGAGGAATGAATAAGAAAAAAGCCGGTGAGGATTTTTATTTTCTTCAAAAAGTAGCAAAAGTAGCAGAAATTAAAAAGATTGCAAATGCAACAGTTTTCCCTTCGTCACGGATTTCTTGGCGGGTTCCATTTGGCACAGGTCCAAGAATTAAAAGATTTTTAAGTATTCAACAAAATGAATATTTATTGTATTCTCCAAAATCATTTAAAATTTTGAAAGATTGGCTGTTAATTTTAAATAACTCAGATGAAAATTCTAAATCAACCAAAATTTTAAGTGAGGCAAAATTGATTAATACTGAAATATACAATTTTTTAATTTCTCAAAATTTCGAGGAAAATTGGACGAATATTTTAAAAAATTCTAAAACTCAGAAACAGTTGAATCAAAATATTAGAAATTGGATGGACGGATTTAAAACTCTAAAATTAATCCATCATCTTAGAGATTTTGCATTTCCAAATGAAAATATATTTGAATCAGTAAATCAGATTTTAAAGTTTTACGAAGAAGAGAAAATTGAATGTTTATCAAACATTAAATCAGATTTGGAGAATCAAATGTTATATTTGGAAAAATTAAGAAAATTAACTTAATTTATCTTTTTACTCTTTTCTACAAATATGGATTCCCGATTGAGGTTTTCGGGGATGACACATTCTAAAAACGGCTAAGACTTAAGTTCAAAGATTCTTAGTTTTTAACATCTTTCTTTGCTATATTTACCGCTCAATTTTAAGGCAAAAAGATGGATTATTTAGAAAAATTAAAACAAATTAAAGAAAAATACGATGAAATTCACAATGAACTTATGGATCCGGTTGTTTTATCAAATCAAGCAAAAGTAATTGAATTGAGCAAAAAAAGAAGTGAATTAACTGAAATTGTTGACGCATATAATAAATATTCAAAACTTTTAAAGGATATTGAAGGAAATAAAGAAATTATTGAATCTTCGGATGAAAGTGAAATTACTGAACTTGCCGAAATGGAACTTGAAGAACTTGAATCGAAAAAAATTGATTTAGAAGAAGAAATTAAATTATTGCTTATTCCCAAAGATCCGAATGATACAAAAAACGTAATTGTTGAAATTAGAGCCGGAACCGGTGGAGATGAAGCTGGAATTTTTGCAAATGATTTATTTAGAATGTATGCCCGTTTTTCGGAATTAAAAGGCTGGAAAATTGAAATTATTGATTTGAACGAATCGACAATGAACGGAATTAAAGAAGTAGTTTTTAGTTTAGCCGGAAATGAAATTTATGGTGATCTAAAATTTGAAAGCGGAGTTCACAGAGTTCAAAGAGTTCCGCAAACTGAAGGAAGCGGCAGAGTTCACACTTCGGCAGCATCTGTTGTTGTAATGCCGGAAGCTGAAGATGTTGAAGTTGATATTGATATGAACGATGTTAAAATTGATGTTTACAGATCCGGTGGAGCTGGCGGACAAAATGTTAATAAAGTTGAAACTGCGATTAGAATGACACATCTTCCAACTGGAATTGTTGTTCAGTGTCAAGATGAAAGGTCTCAATTAAAAAATCGACAAAAAGCTTTAAAAGTTTTAAAAACTAGGTTATATGATTTGAAACTTCAAGAACAAACAGATGAAATTTCTGCTCAGAGAAAATCAGTGGTAAAAAAAGGTGATAGAAGCGATAAAATTAGAACTTACAACTATCCACAAAATAGAGTTACTGATCACAGAATTGGATTAACACTTTACGACCTTTCTTCAATTATGGAAGGCGAACTTTTTGAACTTATCGAAAAAATGAAAATTGCTGATAGAACAGAAAAACTAAAAGCTTAATTTTCTTCTTTTGAGAAAAATTCTAAAAATTTTGTTCCAGCTGCAAAAACAAATCCAGTTAAAGATAGAATTACATCATTAACTTCTAAAGAAAAACTATCGCTCATTCCAAATAAATAGCTGAATAAATTTGTGAATATTATCAAGCTAAAAAAAGCTGTAAATCCGGCTAATCCCATTGAAAGAGGATTTATTAAATAGGTTTTTATGTTATTCACTAAATTATTTGTCCCAATAGTTTCTGTGTATATTTCACTTGTTTGATTTTGTGTTGTGCTTTCCATTGATATCTCCTAAAGTTTTAGTGCAAATAAGGGAAAAAGCAAAAGCGAGATTTGTGATCTGACTCAAACAATTGCACACTTTCCCTTAAAATTTATTTCATATTGAGATAAATCAGTAAAATCATTTAATAATATTTACGAATTAGGTAAATTGCAGCACAATTTTTAATTATAAGTGGATCAATTTTGAAAAAACAACTTTTCATGTTCATTCTTCTTTTCTCAAATTATATTTTTTCTCAAATTACTTACGATGCGGATTTTGAAAGCGGAAATCTTTTTTCAATTGAAACAAGCGATAATGTGAATTTTTATATAACTACAAAGCAAGATGAAGGTGTTGATGGCGGAAGTTCACGCTGGTTTTATTTTAGAATGAAAAATGTTAAGGATAAGCAAATTAGTCTGAGGTTTACAAATACAGATGTTACAAAAGCAATGTATTCTTATGATAATATAAACTTTGTAAGATTTACAGATCAAGAAACTTTTGCAGATGGAATTTTTATTAAAAATTTTAAACAAGATACAGTTTACTTGGCTTATTATTCGCCATATAGTTTTACATATCTTCAAAATAGAATTAGTGAATGGAAAAAAAATCAGTTTGTAATTTTAGATACAATTGGAATTTCACCAAAAGAGTTTCCAATTCAAGAAATGATAATTACAGATAATTCAGTTTCGCGCGAAGAAAAACAAATTATTTGGATTCATTCCAGAACACACACAAGTGAAACACCAAGCTCATGGCATTTTGATGGAATTGTTCAAGAATTATTAAGTGATGACGAAGTTATAAATTTCTATTTGCAAAAATTGGAATTTCATTTAGTTCCGTTTACAAATCCGGATGGAGTTGTTTACGGAAGATCTCGCGTAAATTTTGAAGGAATAAATTTAGAAGAAAATTGGAATGATGAAGAAAACGCAACTTGTGAAGAAGTAAAAATTTTGCGTGCACGAATGAAAGAATTAAATGATGAAAAACCATTTTCGGTATTTTTAAATTTACATTCGCAAGCTGCTTCATATTGTACTTTTTGGATTCATACCGCAAGTTCAACATCAACGGAATTTTACAGAAAAGAATATCAGTTTAGTAATCTCAATGTTTCCGATAATCCGTATTTTGTAAAATCAGATTATAGCGAATCTAATATACGGCCAATATTTCCGGAAGGTTGGTTGTGGAATAATTATGGTGATCAAGTAATGGCTTTAACTTATGAAACTCCGTATGATAATTATTTTAGAATTGAAGATGGAAATAATGTAGAAGTTACAAATGAAAATTTATTTGAACTTGGAAAAAGAACAGTTTATGCAATTGCAGAATATTTAGAAATTTCTCATCCGAAACATTATTTAATGGATAATACAATTGCTGAGATTGAAGGAACTCATCAAACTTACGATATTGGAAATGAATTTTATGGAAATGATTTTATTGTGTTGGATGAAAATTCAAATTCATCAGTAATTTATAATTCAGAAAATTTACCAAGTGGAAATTATGATGTTGCTGCTTGGTGGGCAACAAGTGAAGGAAATTCCTTTGAAACAAAATTTGAAATAACTTCCGGTACAAATAATTATGAAATAACAAAAACCCAAAAATTAAATGGCGGTCAATGGAATTATTTAACTTCTGTTGAATTAAATAATGGTGAAAATATTTCTGTAAAAATAAAAAGCAATTCTACCGGATTTGTTGTTGCGGATGCTTTCCGTTTAATTTACACCGGACCGCTTACAAGTATTGAAGAAAATAAAATTCCTAATAAATTTGTGTTATATCAAAATTATCCAAATCCGTTTAATCCCTCAACAATAATTAGATATGTAATTCCAAGTGCAGCCTCGAGCTATAACGCGAGCAACAATGTGAGATTAACAATTTTTGATATTTTAGGAAAAGAAGT
>JBGSKB010000218.1:0-3045 GCA_041741395.1 Melioribacteraceae bacterium | reverse complement strand
GTTCACGCAAAAACCAATTTGGAATTTTAATTTCAATATTTTCCAAATGTAGCGAATAATAATCTTTCTTATAAAGCTGTTCAATCAGCGATTTGTAATTTTCTTCTATTACTCTTCGTTTAAAAGTCCCTTTTGGAGTTAGTTCTCCGTTCTCCAAAGTAAAGGGATTTTGAATAATTCTGAAATCAACAATTCTTTCAAACGGTGCTAAAAATTTATTTATGGTAACAATCAGATTTGAAAAATATTCATTCTTTTGGTCTTCCTTCATATTTAAAAAAGTTGAATTTTCAAAATCCGGATGAATTAAAACTGTGTTAAAAGGTCTGTGGTCACCAACTACAAAAACTTGTTTAACAATTTCAAAATCTCTAAATAAATTTTCAATTCTTTGCGGGGCAATTGTTTCCCCCTTTATGTTTTTGTAAATTTCTTTTTTTCTGTCAATAATTTCTATAAATCCATTTGAATCCATTTTCATAATATCACCGGTAGGAAACCAGGCGTCAATAAATGTTTCTTCCTTCGTCTGATCAAAATATCCGGGCATTACATAATTGCCTTTTACTAAAAGTTCGCCGTCATCACCTAATTTTATTTCAATTCCGGGCAAAGCTTTTCCAAGTGAATTGGGAATATATTTTCCGGGAGGAGTCATTGTAATTCCACCGGTGGCTTCGGTCATTCCAAATCCGCTCATTAACTGAATATTATTTTTTTGGAAAAATTGAAAAACTTCGGATGGCAAATAGCCCGCAGCAGATAATCCCCATTTTAAATTTCCCCCGGTTATTTTTTTTACTTCGTTAGTAATTTTATCTTCCGAGTCTGATTCAATATCAACTTTTGTAGAAACAAATTCATAAAGCTGAATCCATTTTTTGGGAATGCTGATAAAAATGGAAGGGTGTACAAAATTCATATTTGCAATCATAGTTTCAGCGGATGGATTTTCCATAAATGCATAAGTCGCACCCCAAAAAATACTTCCCATTAATTCAAGCCATCTTCCGAATGTGTGATAAAGTGGAAGATACGCCAAAAATAAATCTGCATCGCTAATTTCCGGTAATGCAATTGCTCTGCAAAATCTTTTAAATATAATATTCTGTTGCGAAAAAATTATTCCTTTTGGCTCACCGGTTGTGCCGGAAGTGTACATTAAAGTTGCCGGACAATCATTTTTTAAATCATTAAATATTAGATCAGTTTTATCTTTTGGATGTAACGCTAAAAATTGATTATAAGATATTACCCAGTCTTCGGCACTGGTTCCATCAATTAAAACTCCCTTTTTCAAATGAGGTAAATCTTTTTTTAACGATTTTAATTTTGCCAATTGTTTATCGTTGGAAATTAAAATTACATCACATTCGGTTTGTTTTAAAATATATAAAATGTGTTGTGATACAGAATTTGCGGGAATCATTACATTTATAATTCCGCTATTTAAACATGCAATATCAAGCAAAGCCATTGTAAAACTATTTTCCAATAAAAATGCAACTCGCGGTTTTTCAATATGCTGCTCAAGTAAAACAGACAATGATTGAGAATAACTTCCAATAATTTTATTAACTTCATTCCAAGTATAATCTTGAATATTTTCACCTTTTAAAACTTTAAATAAAACTTTTTTGCCATATTGATTAAGTCTTTGCTGAAACATTTTTCTTGTATTGAAATTTGTTTCTACAATAATTTTGGAAAGTAAATTTGTCCAATTTTTATTTTCTGATATTTTTATAAGGAATTCTGACTTTCTAAAAAAATTGAGAAAATCTAAAAGTAAATTTTCACGAATTGGTTTAGAAAGTTTCTCACTTTGATCAAAATTTTTAAGAAGTAATTCACCAAAATTGTAAAATAATTTTTCATCAAAATTTGCAATAAACATTTTTGAAAAATCACCTTCTTCAATTGCATTTAACAAATTTGAAAGTTCATTTACATTATTAAATTCTTCAAAAAAATTATTTTCAAGATTGCTAATTAATTCAATCGATTTAGAAATTAGTTCGTTTATTTCATCATTTGCTAAAGTCGATTTTCCCGCTTGAAATTTCTGTCGAATTTCTATCAAATTTTCCAAAGCCATATATAAAAATGTCCTTTAAATATTTTTGTATATTACAAAAAAAAGGGATGCGAATACATCCCTTTTTTATTCAGTTTCAGAATTAAGGAAAAATAAAATTCCGCTATGAATTTGCACTTTTAATACCGGCTGCTTCTTCCAACATTTCTGTAGTAACGGATTTTGGTCTTTCAATTGGATACCCAAGTCCGCGATCCCAAATAATATTAGCAACAACGCCAAAAGCTCTTCCAACTGCAAAAAGAACAGTATAGAAATCATATTCTTTCAATCCATAATACCATTGAATTACTCCGGATTGTGCATCAACATTTGGCCAAGGATTTTTTGCTTTACCTTGCTCAAGCAAAACCGGAGGAACAACTTTGAAAAGTAAATCAACATATTTAAACAAAGGATCGTTTGGTAGATGTTTTAAGCAAAATTCTCTTTGAGCCATATAACGAGGATCTGTTTTTCTTAAAACTGCATGTCCAAATCCCGGAATTACTTGTCCTCCTTTTAAAGTATCCCAAACAAATTGTCTCATTTCTGCTTCGGTCGGAACTTTACCGCCCATTTTATCATAAACACCTTGCAGCCATGCAAGCACTTCTTGGTTTGCCAATCCGTGCAATGGTCCAGCAAGTCCGTTTGTCATTGCTGAAATTGAATAATATAAATCGGATAAAGCGCTTGCAACTAAATGACCAGTGTGGGCACTAACATTTCCACTTTCGTGATCACTGTGAAGAATAAAATACATTCTTGCAACATCATCATAAGGTTTAGCAATTCCCATCATATGAGCAAAATTTCCACCAAGATCTAACTTCGAATCGGATTCAATAAAATCACCATTTCTGTATTTTAATCTGTAAATAAATGCTGCAATACCTGGAATTTTTGCAAGTAGATTTAAACCATCTTCATAAGTTGGAGCCCAATAATCATTTTTCTTTAAATGT
>JBGSKB010000217.1:0-5219 GCA_041741395.1 Melioribacteraceae bacterium | reverse complement strand
ACTCAGCAATCTCTTCAAGCATACGATCACCTTTTATTGAAAGAACCGCAGCTTTTTCCTCACCAATTAATACCTTTGAAATTGAACCTCTTGCCCCCAATACTGTTGCATAATTTTTATCTTCAGTTAAAAGATAAATCCACAAATTTCTATAACCTATAATTTCATTAACTTCTATAAATGCAGCATCTAATATTTTATCAAAAGAACTGGCACTTTCCAATATTTTTGATAATCTTAATAATGATTGGGAATGTTTTACGCGTTCATTTAGTTCTTTTTCAACTTTTTTTCTTTTTGTAATATCATGAATGAATCCATACCAAATTACTCCCCCATCTGGATGTGGTTTAGGATTAGTTGAACCTTCTAACCATAGTTCTCCGCGTGTTGGATGCAAAACACGAAACTCCTGATGCCATTGAGTCATTGTGCGGGCAGATTCGGCAATTGATTTTTTTACCCTTTGTATATCATCAGCATGATTTGTAGCTAACAATGAAGTAGCATCATCTTTTACATCTTCGGGTTGCAACCCATATAAATTTGCAATTTGGTGTGAGGCGTATGGCATACATATAGAACCATCTGGTCTTTGGTAAAATGTACTCATTAAACCAGGTGAAGATTCAGCGAGATTTTTAAACTCTAAATCCTTCTCTCTAAGAGTTTCCTCATTAAGTTTACGCTCAGTAATATCTGTTACAATACCTTCAATTGCAATAGGATTGCCTGAATCGTCTTTAACAAATATATTACGTTGATTTAACCACTTTTGTTCTCCTGACTTATTAACAATTTGAAATTCATATGTTGTTTGCAATTCACCTTTAATAAGATTTTCCCACTGTTCATCAAAATATTTCTGCCAATTAGGATGCAAAATATCTTTAAATAGTTTAGGATTTTTATAAAATTCTTCCGGTGAATATCCAGTAATTGAAAAACATGCTGGACTAATATATTCATATATGCCTTCTGGAATTGCCATTCTATAAATTATGTCTTGGGCATTTTCTGCTAATCTTCTGAATTTTTCTTCACTTTCTTTAAGATTATTAAAGGTAAGTAAACTTGTTAATCCATCTGTAAGTCTTCTTCCAATTTGTTCAAATAAAGCTTCCTCTGTTTTATTCCAGACCCTTGAATATGAACATTGATGGATCCCAAATTGCCATGGTTTAGCAACTCTGGGATAAATAGCCATAGATATAAAAGATTTAAAATTAAATCTTTGGGATACTTTTAGTGGCAATGGGTAATCGTTTCCTTCTCCAAATTTAACTGGAACATCAGAATTTAAAAGTATAGAAAAAGTTTTAGCAACACCTTCATCTATTTGTATCTCAAGCCCTAATTCTAAAACTCCAGGATATTCCGGTCGAGTTTTTTCCATTGGGCAGCTCCATGTTGTTGTTTCTGGATCACATGGATATAGTAGAAAAGCTCTATCACAATTAAATATAGAAAGAACTTCATTAAGAACATTGCTCATCATTTCTTTTAGATTATTTGTTCCTTGTATGGCTTTGTTTATTTTATCTAAATTCTTTTGAACCCAAAGTTGTGATGATAATTCATCTTCATAATTTTGTTTAAATTTTTGTAATAATTTTTGAAATTCTTCGGGTTCTTTTTCAATAAATTTTCTAAATTCTTTAAAATCCAAATCTTTAGACAAGGCAAAATATTCTGCAAGCAATTTCCAATTATCTTGCTCTAACGGTTTCTGTAATTTATCATTAATCATTTCGGATTGATCGAGTTTTGGAAATAATAATTTCTTACCCTTTAACTTTTTATTTCTCAGCTCTGATTCGGTTAGTTCTTTTTGAATTATTTCATTAAGATTTTTCAGATTCTTTTTAAAAAGATAATTATCAGCACCCTTCTTAATATGTTCAATTATAATATTTTCATTTGTTCGAGTTGTAATAATTATAAATGGAATATTGATTTTTTTTTCTTTCAATATTTCAAGTGCAGTTAAAGCTGTAATTTTAGGAAGTTTGATTTCAGAGATTATTAAATTCCAGGAATTTTCTTCGAGTGTTTTTTGAAATGCTTCTTCTGTTTCAATTTGTTTATACTTTACAATATTTCCATGCTGTTCAAATATTTTGATGTAAGCAGAAATATGATTATATGAATTATCAATAATTAAAATATTTAGTTTTTTTTGCACTTTTGACTCTAATTTTTGCCAATTTAAATTACTCAAAAAAACAAAAATTTATTTTTTTTTTAAATCAAATAATGACGGTCATATATCAATTCACCTTTATTATATAACTTAGAAATTAAAAAACAACTTTTGCAATATTTTTTATTTATCGAAATTTTTCATTAGATATTTAATGATTACAAAAACAATAATTAACTATTTAATATTTTCAGACATTTTTGTCGACTTTGTTTGTATAATAAAACAATAATAAAATATATATGCAAGTAAATTTGGAAATATGTGCATCTTTTAATACAAAGAAACTTCAGAAATATTACTCGGATGTCATTCTGAATTCACTATATTGGATAAAGAATCTTATTTCAATGTAAAAACGAGATATTTCGTCCGTTATCCATTGGCAACGGAGAAGGTAAGTATGTTAGTAATTTAAACAATTCAGAGGTCTCAATATATTAATTGTTTGTAAACAAAAGATTCATTTACAAATTTGTTTATAAACTTTATCTTAGTTCTATTATTTTTGATCTATTAAGATATTCTCGGAATTAATGTTGATATTTTTTGCAATTTTGTTTGACCAAAATTTTTATTAGAATAATATTTACGTTTTAATTAAATTTAATTATTGCAATTATTGTTTTGTTCAAATTTTCAGGAAAGGATAAATTATGTCTATTTCAAAAAGATATCTCAAAGCAAAAAAAATCTGTAAAGTAACCTTCAAAGTTCCGGCAGAAATTGGAATTAACCATAAAAAAGCAAATATTCTGGGCTCTTTTAATAATTGGGATTATAATTCACTAAGGATGAAAAAATTAGTGAAAGATGGTTCCTTTTCGATTGTTATTGATCTTGAAGTTGGGAAAGAATATGAATTTAAGTATTATCTTGATGACTCAATTTGGTTAAACGAAAAAGATGCTGATAGCCAAGTTAAAACTCAATTTGGTGATTCTTCAAACTCGATTGTAAAAATTTAATTATTAATTAGGTTTAGTGGGGAAGAGTAAATTTAAATTCACTGCCTTGTTCTATTTTGCTTTCTACCCAAATTTTTCCATTGTGTTTTTCAACAAATTCTTTACATAAAATTAAACCAAGTCCGGTTCCCTTTTCTTTTTCAGTACCTCTGGTCGTAATATGACTATCAATCTTGAAAAGTTTATCAATAATTTCTTCTTTAATTCCAACACCGCTATCAGAAATGGAAATTGTTATATTATCGTTTCCCAAATCTTCAGCATTAATTTTAATATTTCCACCTTGCGGAGTAAATTTTATTGAGTTGGAAATTAAATTTCTCAATACTGTATCAATCATAAATTTATCTGCATTTACTTTTATTTGTTTTTCAACAAGATTTACTAAAGTAATTTTTTTTCTTGCTGCATTAACTTGATACAACGCCATTACATCATTTATTAAATTGTTTATTTCAAAATTTATAGGATTAAATTCTATTCTTCCGGTTTGAATTCTTGACCACTGCAGTAAATTTTCCAGCAGATTTTGAACATTTTTTGATGACTTATAAATACTATTTGTAAATTCTTTAATTTCATCTTTTGAAAGATTGTCAAGATCTTCAACCATAACTTCTGCAAAACCAATTATTGAAGTAAACGGACTTCGCAAGTCATGTGAAATAATTGAGAAAAATTTATCTTTACTTGCATTTAGTTCTTTAAGTCTTGTTTCGGAATCCCAAAGCATTTCATTTAACCTTGCTGTTTCAGCTACGCTTTCTTCCATCAGTTCTTTATTAAATTGAAGTTCTTCTACAAATCTTCTTAATTCTTCTTCAGCTTCAATTCTCTCAGTAATATTGTGAAATGCCGTTACGCAGCCAATAATTTTCCCATTTCTTTTTATTGGTGAAGAAACAAAAGATATAGGAATATATTCTCCAGTTAATGATTTAAAATTATCATGTGATACTCTAATTGTTTCTCCTCTTGATAATACCTCATTGATGGGGCACTTCATTTCATTTTCGTCTTGAATATCATAAATTTTTTCTAAAATATTCATTCCTTCATAATCATCAAATTTATAACCCAGCAATTTTGAAAATTCCGGATTTGCAAATTTTAGTTTCATTTCCGCATCAATTAAAAAAATTCCTTCGGCTACTACAGATGTTATTTCATTAAATTCAGCTTCACTTTCAAGAAGTCTAGCTTCTGTTTCCTTTCTCTCGGTTATATCAATTCCAACACCTAAAAGACCAACAAATTCTCCATTGTCTAAAACTCTTGGAACTATTTGTGCTAAAACCCATCTATATTCATCTACACCATTTCTTAATCTTATTTCCCCTTCAAATTTTTCTTTTCTTTTGATTAGAGTGAAAAGTCCCTTTTTAAAGAAATCAAAATCATCAGGATGTATAATTTTTGTAAAATCATTAATTAAATTGTTATTGCCAATAAATTCTTTTGCATACGGATTTATATAAGTCAAAACAATTTTCGGATCGCTCATCCATATCAAAATTGGTAATTTATCCGCAACATTAAAAAATCTTGCTTCACTCTCCTTAATAATATGCTCAGTTTTCTTCCTATCAGTGATATCACTTAAAGTACCGGCAACTCTTAATGGATTATTTTGCTCATTTCTAATTGCAACTTTTCCTTTATCTAAAACCCATTTCCAATCACCAGATTTTGTTAAAACCCTATACTCTTTATTGAACTGTTCAGTTTTTCCTTCTAAATGTGCATGCAATGCCTCAATTACATCATCCATATCTTCCGGGTGAATTCTACTTTGCCATGTTAATAAATCAGATTTTAATTCACCATTTCTATAACCTAAAATTTCATAATAATGTCTGCTGTAAAAAATTTCGTCTTTCTCAATATTCCAATCCCAAAAACCATCATTTGATCCTTCAAAAACCATTTGCAAACGTTCAACATTTTCTATTAGTAATTCTACGGCTTCATCGCGTTCTTCTTCTACCGTTTTACTTTCTACAACTATTTCTGTTTTACAAACATCACAATCTTTAACATTTCTTTTA
>JBGSKB010000216.1:0-1733 GCA_041741395.1 Melioribacteraceae bacterium | reverse complement strand
TAGCTAATAAATTTAAAATCCCAATCTTTATTTCGAGCTTAACCACTACAAAATTATCATATTTAGTTAGCGATTTTCTTGATGATCAATTTGCACCAAGACTTTCAGTGCATGGTTCATTTATTGACGTTTATGGAATTGGGATGTTGATTGTCGGGAAATCCGGAATTGGTAAAAGCGAAGTTGCGCTTGATTTAATTGAAAGAGGGCACAGATTAGTAGCCGATGATGTTGTAATTTTAACCAAAAAAGGTGAAGGAATTCTTATGGGTTCAGGAACTGAATTGGTTAAACATTTTATGGAAATTAGAGGTATTGGAATTTTAGATGTTAGAAGTATGTTTGGAATTAGAGCAATTCGCTTTCAAAAAAGATTAGAAGTTATAATTGAATTAGAAGTTTGGGATGAAAGTAGTGAATATACCAGAACTGGTTTAGATGCAAAAATATCAAGTATTATGGATGTTGATATTCAAACTGTTAAAATTCCAATAGTCCCAGGCAAAAATATAACAGTTATAAGTGAAGTTATTGCGCTTAACTATGTATTAAAACATTATGGATATGATGCAGCAGAAGTTTTTAATCAAAGATTAAGATCCAAAATTAAATCAAAAAATGCAGATACAAATAGATCTGTTGATTATTTTGAGCATGATTTTGAGTGATTTATTTTAAATATTTCTTTCTTAAAATTGCTTGCTTAAAACTTTGTCTTTTTGTATCTTCGAAACCAAATTAGTCACTTTAAGGTATGAAGAAAAGTCTTTATTATTATTCGGATAAAAAACTACAATTTATAGAAATAAAGAATTTTTATTCTAAATTTCTCTCTCTTGTAGCATTATTTGGGCTTCTTTCATCTTTAATAATTTTTGGCGGTTATTTATTTATATCTAGTTTTTTAACTAATTCATTTGATATTGACGCATTAAAATCTGAGAATAAAAAATTAAAATCAAAGTTTAACGAAGTAGCAAGTGAACTGAAAATCCTAAATGAAACTATTGATCAACTAAGTAATAAAGATGAAGCTTTAAGACTTTCCGTAAATCTAAAACCAATTCCAAAAGATGAAAAATATTATGGTATCGGAGGTTCCGAATTTAAAGAAATTTTACCGACAACCATTTCTGATGTAAACAATTTACTGGAAAATTTAGATAATACACTAAATATAATTAAAACAAAAATTACTGTTGCTGAAAATAATTATTTTGAAATTGAAAATTCGTTAAAGAACAATGTTAAACTCTTTAAATCAATTCCGGCAATTTTACCAGCAGATGGAAGTATTGGAGATAGATTTGGAATGAGATTTCATCCAATTTTGAAATTTAATAGAATGCATACGGGTCTTGATGTTGTTGCTGATACCGGAACAGAAGTATTTGCCCCAGGAGATGCAAGAGTTTTAGAAGCTGGAGTGCAAGGTGGTTATGGAAACACAATACAACTTGATCATGGATTTGGATATGTAACCTTGTATGCACATTTATCTAAAATAAAAGTTTCAAAAGGGCAAAAAGTTAAAAGAGGTGATTTAATTGGATTATCTGGAAGTTCTGGTGAACTTTCAACTGGTCCTCACCTTCATTACGAAGTTTTACATGACGGTGTACATTTAAATCCGGAAAATTTTATTTTTAGCGATATTAAAGTTTTTGATATTAACAGTGAAAAAAGTTCAAAGTAGGGGAGTAATATAATAATGATTTGGACTATAGAATTAG
>JBGSKB010000215.1:0-1765 GCA_041741395.1 Melioribacteraceae bacterium | reverse complement strand
ACGATTTTGCGCCGGTTCTACAATTCCGTTATAATTTAAAGTAATTAATTGCATTCCATAACAAATTCCTAAAATAGGAATATTAAGATTAAAAATTGTCGGATCAACTTGCGGAGAATCTTTTTCATATGCGCTTGTTGGTCCTCCGGAAAAAATAATTCCTTTTGGATTTAACTCTTGAATTTTATTTAGCGATGTAAAATATGGATAAATTATTGAACGAACTTTTTGTTCTCTAATTTTTCGAGCAATAAGCTGGGTATATTGAGAACCAAAATCCAAAACTAAAATAGTATTATGAGTTTGCATTTTAATATGTTTTGTATTGATAAAAAATGCCGGATTTCAAAAATGAATTCCGGCTAATTGAAAAAATTATGCAGTAATTTGAGTTTGATAGGAAATGCTATCAAGTAGATCTTCTAAATCATTTGTGGAAGCAATTTCAACTTTCATAATCCATCCTTCTCCATAAGGATCATTATTAATCAATTCCGGTTTATCTTCAAGTTTAGAATTAATTTCGATGATTTTTCCATTGCATGGAGCAAATAAATCACTTACAGTTTTAACGGCTTCAATTGTACCGAATGGCTCGCCTTTCGTAATTTCGCTTAAATCTGCGGAAATATCAACAAAAACTATATCACCTAGTTCACCTTGTGCATATTCGGTAATTCCAATTTTTGCTTCATTACCTTCAACTTTAATCCATTCATGATCTTTGGTATATTTTAAGTCAGAAGGAATATTCATATTAACCTCTACTATTTATTTCGCAAAATATTTATCTATAAACGAAGTATCATAATCAGCATTTCTAAATTTTTCATTTTGTAAAACTTTAATATGAAATGGAATTGTTGTTTTAATCCCATCCACGGCAAATTCTTCAAAAGCTCTAAGAGCTCTTGAAATTGCGTGCTCTCTATCCATACCCCAAACAATTAGTTTGGCAACCAAAGAATCATAATTTGGTGGAATTGTATAGTGATTATAAATATGAGAGTCAATTCTAACACCAAAACCGCCCGGAAAATGTAAATAGTTAATTTTTCCTGGTGAAGGTCTAAAACCATTTTCCGGATCTTCAGCATTTATTCTAAATTCAAAACAATGTCCAATAGGTTTTTTTGGAATTTCGGTAATTTTTTGTCCGGCTGCAACTAATATTTGTTGCTTAATTAAATCAATATTATTTACCATTTCTGTTACCGGATGTTCAACCTGAATTCTTGTGTTCATTTCTATGAAATAAAAATTCTGATTTTTATCCACTAAAAATTCAATTGTACCGGCACCTTCGTAATTTACAGATTTTGCGCCAAGAATTGCTGCTTCAGCCATTTTTTGTCTTGTTTCATCAGTAATAATTGGACTTGGAGTTTCCTCAATTAATTTCTGATGACGTCTTTGAATTGTGCAATCTCTTTCACCATAATGATAAACATTTCCGAATTGATCACCCATTATTTGAATTTCAACATGATGAGGATTTTCTATGTATTTTTCTAAATAAAGTTCCCCATTATTAAAAGAAGCAAATGCTTCGTTGCTTGCTGTTTGAAAAGCTTTTGTAATTTCATCTTCTTTCCAAACGATACGCATACCTTTTCCGCCGCCACCGGCAGAAGCTTTAAGCATTAATGGATAACCAATTTCCTGAGCAATTATTTTCGCTTCTTCAACATTTGCAACTGTACCATCACTTCCCGGAACAACCGGAACTCCGCATTTTTTCATGGTTGATTTTGCAAAAGCTTTA
>JBGSKB010000214.1:0-3892 GCA_041741395.1 Melioribacteraceae bacterium | reverse complement strand
TTTAATATTACTCCTAATGTAACAAATGGGGTATTACCATATCCGACAGCCCATCCATTATTGCTATCATTAAAAAAAATAGAATACAATATATAACCATCAGCTATAACACTAATATCTGTCCAATCAAGCCCACCATTCGTCGTTTTCAATAAATTTTCAAATCCTCCAACCCACCCATTGTTTTGATCAATAAAGTAGATTGAAGTAAGAGTTGAACTTGGTATTGTATATTGTTCCCAATTAATACCACCATCTGTTGTCTTAAGAACTATACCATTCATAAAACCACCAACGCAATACGCTCTCAAATTATCAATATATGATATATCCTCAAGTTGTGTTGTTGTTCCACTCACTTGTTGTACCCAATTGGTTCCTCCATCAGTTGTTTTTAATATAATGCCCTGTTGTCCAACTATCATTCCATCATTGTTATTAATAAATCTAACAGAACTTAATGTTCCATAGATTCCATTCGCTTGTATGATCCAATTAGCACCACCATCAGTTGTTTTTAATATAACATTTTGTCCTGCACAATATCCAACGTCTTGATCCAAGAAATAAACAGAATTTAATTCTGAAGTTGTCCCACTAACTTGATATATCCAATTAATTCCACCATCATTAGTTTTAGCTATCACACCAGAATTTCCCACAACATATCCGATATACTGATTTACAAAGAAAATTGAGTTAAAATCTTCACCCATACCAAAAGTCTGGTGTACCCAATCATTTCCACCGTTAGATGTCTTTAACATTTCACCTCCTTCACCAACAGCCCAACCCAAATCATTACTAAATGAAATTGCATTAATTATACCCGTATATCCAAATTGTTGCGATATCCAGGTAACACCACCATTTATAGTCTTTAAAAGAATATTCATTTGTGCAAATTGATCAAAACCTACTGCCCACCCTTCATTATTATTAATAAAATATATATCAGTAATTTCAGATGCTGAACCTTCTAATTGTTGTGGACTCCAATTAATTCCACCATCATTAGTGTATAATATGATAGCCCCAATATTGTCTCGTCCAGCAGCCCAACCAATATTTTCATCGTTGAAGAATATATTTTTTATTGACAAAGTGTTATCATCTAAAATTATTGACCAATTGCTCCCACCATCTGTTGATTTTAGAATAGCTCCATAACTAGTTGCTATCCATCCAATATTTTCATTAATAAAATAAACAGTTCTTATCTCATCGTTTATTCCGCTATTTTGGGGTGTCCAAATATTTCCTCCATCCAAGGTTTTTAATAAAGTACCATTACTACCTACTGTCCAACCGATATTTTGATTAATAAAAAAGATAGATTTCAAGTACTCGGAAGTTCCACTAGATAATTCAATCCATTGGTTGCCGCTATCTGTTGTTTTTAGAATTGTTCCACCAGAACCAGAGATCCAACCTGCATTTTGATTCACAAAAACTATTGAGTACAAAATTTGATCGCTACAGTTTACGCTTGTATTAAAATCCCAATTTAATCCATTGTCTGTACTTTTAAGTATAGTACCTCTACTACCAATAGCGATCATTGTGGTTTGATCAATTATTTGCAAGTCATTAAGCGAATTACCTTGTGGTAATGGATTTTGCCAAAACCATTGTGCTGTGGTTATATTTATTATTAGCAAAAAGGCAGGTAGTATAAATCTAATTCTCATAACACTCTCCTGATGTATAAATTATAAGAGGCGTCTATAATTCGAACTTTTCCCTCTCCATAAATAATACAAATAAAATGAATAATCCATAATTCGGAAAATCTTTTATAAAATTTCTCTTAACCCAAACCAGTTTATCAAACGCAGTCTGTTTATTATAAAATAAAAAAGAGCTCTTTCGAGCACTTAATTTATTTCAACAAAATCATTTTTTTTGTTTGTATAAAATCACCTGCTTGTAATTTATAAAAATATATTCCACTCACTAAATGCGTAGCATCAAACTCAACCTCATAACTTCCAGAAGGCTTTTCTTCATTAACAAGTATTGCAACTTCTTTACCAAGAACATCATAAACATTTATAGTTACTATTCCAGAAACTGGGATCTGATAATTAATAATTGTACTTGGATTAAATGGGTTGGGATAATTCTGACTTAATATAAATGAATTGTGGGAATAATTCTCACTTTCTACTGAAATAGGTGAATCATTATAATATAAATACACTCTCCCCGTATTTAAATTAAAGCCTGGTGCAGCTATTATGAATGCAGAACGCCCGCTTTTTAATATATCACCAATATCCGAAATTGCGTACCCATATTTTTCATTGCTTAATTGCCCGACAAAAGTCGTATCATATAAACTATCGATAGTTAAACCACCATTATATAAATATACAATACCAGCAGAATTGTTATATTCAAAAGCTCCAATAATTATATCAGTATATCCGTCTTCATTTATATCCCCCACTAAACTAGCTGCATTTCCAAAGTTGTTATTGCCAATAAAAGTCACATCCGGTATATTATTTACTAATATCCCACCAAAATATAAATATGATTTATTATATGCACCAACATAAATGTCATAATAACCATCTCCATTTACATCTCCTATTTTAGAAACTAAACGTCCTAATGATTCTCCATTTGTTTGTGCATTAAATATAATATCGGCTATATTATCCATATTTGAATTTCCATAGTATAAATATGCTTTCCCTGATCCGGAACTATAACCACTTGCACCAATTACAACATCTGCATAACCATCATTGTTTATATCACCTACTGTTGCAACCGACTTGCCAAAGCTATTTGCTTGACCTTCTCCATAGAATGCCACATCAGGCGTTATATTCATTTGATTTGAACCATAATAAATAAATACTCTTCCTGTATAAGTGTTGTACCTTGGTGCCCCAACAATTACATCCGCATATCCGTCACCATTTACATCACCTGCTGTCGAAACTGATTCACCAAAACGATCATTTTGTGATATACCTGATATTCTTATGTCCTCTATACCATCCATAGCAGTTCCTCCATAGTAAATATATACTTCCCCTCTTCCACTTCCTCTTCCATTTGCTCCAATAATTACGTCTGAATAACCGTCTCCATTTATGTCTCCTGCACTAGATACAGAGACACCAAATCTATCATCAGCTATTAAATATGTATAACTCAAAACAACATCTATCACTGTATCTAACACTGCACCTCCAAAATAAATGTAGGCTATTCCTTTGTTTGAATTGTATCCAGGTGCACCTATTAAAATATCATCATATCCATCACCATTCACATCCCCAGCTTTCGCAACTGAGTGGCCAAACTCACCCCCCATATTCAAACCATGGATAATCACTTCCCTATAGTCTAAATTTATAGTGTTATTATTCAATTTGTTTTGAAATTCACTTAAAGTCTCAAACGTCTGTGGGCGGATATTCGTTGTTATGCAAATTAATATTGCGCAAAAACAATTTACAACTCCACTTATCGATATTGTGTCCAGTTTCTTCATATCCCCTCCTAAAAGGTGTTGATAAAATTTTTGGATTGCATAAAATGAGGTTTTTCCTCTGTTAACATATTATAAATAATCTGAAAAATCCATAATTCGGAAAAAGTTTTATAAAATTTCACTTAACACAAAGCAGCTTATCAAATGCAGTTTGTTTATTATAAATAAAAAAGGGCTCTTTCGAGCCCTTCATTTTACTTTAGTAACACCATCTTCTTAGTCTCAGCAAAATCCCCTGCCCCTATTCGATAAAAATATATTCCACTTGCTAAATGAGAAGCATTAAACTCAACCTCATAACTACCGGCTTCTTTTTTCTCATCAAGCAACCTAAATATTTCATTTCCTATTATATCATATACAATTATTTTTACTTCA
>JBGSKB010000213.1:0-1771 GCA_041741395.1 Melioribacteraceae bacterium | reverse complement strand
TAAATGCCGGTCCGCCGGGAACGATATTCACAACTTTTGTGTAATCATTTTCTGTTTGCAAAGTTGCGCCAATTCCTTCTAAAGAAAGTTTCATTCGGATATTAAAATTTTCTGAAGTTCTTGGAGCTAAATAGTTTGAGTGCGGATCAATTGCATCTGCAAATGAATTTAAGTATAACTGCAAAACATCTTCTGACTTAAATTGCAAAATTGCTTTATGATAATTTTTATAACGCTGAGTTAAAGTTTCTTTTGTTTTACTCCATTCTTTTCCGCTTAATTTAAGATTTAGCGCTTCGTTTTTTAATTTTTTTCGCCAAATTTCATCTAACTCTTCATTTGAAACTGCCCAAGGTTCCTTTTCTCTATCAATTTTAAAAGTTTCATCTATTGTAAAATCAAATTCATTGTTTAAAATATTTAGAACGTATTTCATTCTTTCGTTTGTTCTTGTTTTATAAACATTAAAAATTTGATATGCCGGATTAAGATTTCCGAAGTGTAAATTTTCATCAATTGAATATCTGAATTTTTCGAAATCATCAATATCAGATTTTAGAAAATACGATTTATTGTAATCCAAAGAATTTACGTAATTATCAAATATTACAGAAGATAAAGAATCATCAAGATCAAATTTTTTATAATGATAACGCGATAAAATTGTTGTTACCATTTTATTTATTTCCGGATAAAAATCTAAAGGTTCTATAACTTTGTTTGAATCCGCAATTTGATTTTGAGCATGTAGTTCTTCAGAAATATTTTTTTGGCAATTGTTTAAAACAAAAAATGCAGTTAAGAGAATTATATATTTCTTCATTAAAATAATCCTATTTTTAAGCGTATGGTCTGTTACAATGAAAAATAAATAATGTTTCATTGAGAATTTTAGAAATATAAGAAATTTACTTTCTTAAATGAAAGGTATTGATATGGAATTAGAAAAATTAAGAGATTTTTGCTTAAAAAAACCCGGCACAAAAGAAGATCTTCCTTTTGATGATGAAACTTTAGTATTTAAAGTAGCAAGTAAAATGTTTTGCTTATTAAATTTAAATCCGCCTCTAAGTATAAATATTAAATGCGAACCGGAAGATGTAATTAATTTGATTGAAGAATATGACGAAATTCAACCCGGATATCACATGAATAAAAAATATTGGGTTACTGTAAATCTTGATGGAAAATTAAGCGATAAATTTATTTTTAATTTGATTGACAATTCTTATGATTTGGTTTACTCGAAGTTGACGGAAAAAGAAAAAAATTTAGTAAATAAAAATTTTTGATAATTGACCGGAGAAATTCCCCGGTCAAATTATCTCGCATTCATTAACTAACAGAAGTCTATACCCCCAACTCAAGTTTGTTTTTTAAGCCGCTGACCACTTCGTTTAGTGATATATCTTCAGAAGTTAATTTTTCAATATTGCTAAAGGCATGAATTACAGTAGAATGATCTCTACCGCCGAAATGAAGACCTATGGTCTTTAAAGACGCTTTCGTTAATTTTTTCGATAAATACATTGCAATTTGTCGCGCCAGAACAACTTCTTTTTTTCTATTTTTTTCTCTTACCTTATTTTCATCAACTTTAAATTCTTGACAGACAATTTTAGTAATTGTATCGATTGAAATATTTATTTCTTTTCTTGTAGAAATTTCATTTACTGTTTTTCTTGTTAAATCAAAATCTATTTCTTTTCCGCTTAGCGAGGAATTTGCTAATAATTTAATTAAGCATCCTTCTAACTCTCTAATATTAGAT
>JBGSKB010000212.1:0-13105 GCA_041741395.1 Melioribacteraceae bacterium | reverse complement strand
GAATGGAGAAAAATCGAAATGTTAAATACTTTGTTTTCAGCTCATTTTTCAACAGTTACCGAGCCAACTGGGGGAATCGAACCCCCGACCTACTCATTACGAATGAGTTGCTCTACCAGCTGAGCTAAGTTGGCAAGACTAACTATTTACCTTTTTTCTTATGTCTATTCTTTCTTAATCTTTTCTTTCTTTTGTGAGTAGCCATTTTATGTCGTTTTCTTTTCTTACCGCAAGGCATGTACACGCTCCTAGTTATTTGTTTTTAATAATTCTTCTGCTTTCATTCCAATGTTGGAGTTTGGATCTAAATCACGAGCCTTTCCCCACCATTCTTTTGCTTTATTAATATTTCCATTCGATAAATTTACTATACCCAAATTAAAATGTGCAATTTGATGAGTCGGATTAATTTTCAAAGCACTTTCAATTACCGAAATAGATTTCTCATATTTTTTTAATTCAAAATAACATACACCCAAATCAACAATAACATCTGCGTTTTCCGGATGCAATTTTAGGTATTCTTCATACTTAATTACCGCTTTATCATAAAAACCATTATCGTTTTGCATATGAGCTAAATTCAACAATGCTTCATGATTTTCGGGATTATTTTTTACAACTTCTTCAAGATTATTTATTTCTTTTAATTTATTTAAATCAACTGTTGGTGTTTGAACTTGCTGATTTTCATTTGTTGTATGATTATGCTGCAAAGCTGGTTCAGCAGAATCAAACAATCCGGAAATAATTAATAAAAATATACCAATAGCAGATAAACCTAATATAGTTAGAAGTAGTTGTATGTTTGAAATTTCTTTTTTTATCTCTTTACCCATAAAATTATAATTTGAAGAATATTATCCATCTATCTCTGTATTTTTCATTCCTCTATCAACAGCGGCTTTAAAATCTTTTGAAAATTTAAAAACCGGTACATAATGTTCCGGAACATAAACTTTATCACCTGATCTTGGATTTCTTGCATAGCGTGCGTTTTTCTTTTTTGTTTTATAACTACCAAATCCTCTTATCTCAATACTGCTGCCTTCTCTTAATGATTGTATTACAGTGTTTAAGAATCCTTCAATAATTGCTTCAGTTTCTAATTTGGTTAAGCCGGTTCCGGATGCAACTTTTTCTACTATATCAGCTTTTGTCATATTTAATTTCCATTTTGGTTAATTCTTCAAACGAACTTGAAAAGATATGAAAGATTTCCGACTAAATCAAACATAGGTGATGTATAAATCAATAAAAAACAATCAGTTAGGAAAGTTTACTTTCAGATTTGCAATAAAAAAAATTAAACTATTTGTTTATTCACATAATCATTTATTGGTTTTAGCTGTTCTTCTCTCTTTTTTTCCAAATTATTAATGTTTGATAATCTATATTTTACAGTATGATAATGTTCTTTTTCAAAACTAATTAAAGTATTTAAAATCTGTGAATCCAACTTGTAAATGCTGTCTTGCTTATTCTCATTTATTTCTCGAACATCATTTAGTAAACCAGCTTCAAGTTTAAGCGTATTATTAATTATTTCGATACTTTTATTAAATTTTCCGCTATTTACCGCTTCTTGAATTGCTTTCTGCGCAATTTCAATATTTCCATTTGCAAAATTTATTTTTGAACTTAAAATAGTATATTCATCGCTTTCTGCTGAATCTTTAATTTTTTCAAGTTCTTTTTGAGCTTCATCAAGTTTTCCAATTTCAACTAATGCCCGCGATTTTAAAATAATTGCCTTCTCACATTCCGGTTGAAGTCGTAAATATTTTTCTAATGAATTAATTGAATCCTCAAATTGGCTGCTTAAAAATTCTAAAATTCCTTTTTGTAAATATGCATCGCTAAATTCCGGATTTTTCTCAACTGTAGTTTTCAAATTTGAAATTGCCGAAGAAAAATTATTCAGCTTATATTCAAGAAAAGCAAGATTATAATAAAGGTTTGCGTCATCTGACTTATACTTTATCGCTTTTTGAATATCATTTCTTGCGCCTTCAAAATTATAAATCATAGTTTTAAGAGTAGCTTTTTTAAGAATTATTTCAATATTGCCTGGTTCAAAAGTTTGATATAATTCAAGATCTTCAATCATTCCTTCATAATT
The DNA here is from genome assembly GCA_041741395.1 of Melioribacteraceae bacterium. Lineage (GTDB taxonomy): Bacteria > Bacteroidota > Ignavibacteria > Ignavibacteriales > Melioribacteraceae. The sequence goes on along the minus strand of JBGSKB010000212.1, from coordinate 10,983 downwards.
TTCAGAAAGTAAATTCAATTCGGCTTTGAGTAATAAAGAAAATTTATTATTTGGCTCAATTTCTAAAGATTTTTCAATTGAAATTTTTGCATCAGCCAGTTCATTTAGCTGATATTGAATTTTTGCTTTATTAAAATAATAACTTCCTTTTTCCGGATTTAATCTAATTGCATAATCAAAATCTTCAACTGCTTCATTATATTTTTCTAATTGAATATTAATTAACGCACGAATGTTAAACAAATAATCTTCAACCGATGAAATCTCAATTGCCTTATCAATATCAACCAAAGCAATATCATATTTTTGAAGTGCAAAATTTGTTAATCCTCTTAAATATCTTACGTTAAAATTTTCCGGAATCAACTCGCACAATCTGTCACAAAGTATTAACGCATCATCATATTCTCCGTTAAAATATTTCATTCTCGCAGTAAAGAATTGAATTTTTGTATCATTTGGATTTGTCATGTAATATTTATTTGCGTATTCCGAAGCGGATTTTGCATCATTTAATTTTAAGTAAATTTTTGCAAGGTAATAATTTTGAAGCGGACTAAAATCGGGATTTATTTTTTCAAGTGATAAAAAATCACCTAAAGAATCATTATAATGTTTCACTTTATATTGTATAATTCCTCGATTGAGAAGAACTTCTTCATTTTTATTATCAATTTGTAATGCAAATGTAAAATCTTTGATTGCCATAAAATAATTTTCGCTAAGCATATTTTCTCTGCCGCTTTCAATTATTAATTCTAATTTTTTACCATAGAAAATTTTTTTTATAAAGTTCATGCATTACCTTTTGGATATTTATAATATCTTCAATTTTAGTATGGAAAATATTGAATGATAATTTATATCTTAAAATAGTAATAATCAATTTTAATAAGTAAAAAGGGAAATATGGAAGAAATAAAATTAATGGTAGAAGGAATGAATTGTCAACATTGCGTAAAAGCAGTTGAAGTGGAATTGGAAGAATTAGATTTAGATTCTTTCACCGTAGAAATTGGAAAAGTTACTGCTAAATTTGATGCAAAAAAAATAAATGCGGATTTGATAAAAAACGCAATTACCGAAGCCGGTTATAGGGTTTTATAGAATTTAATGAAAAATGTAAGCGTTAAAATTAAAGGAATGACTTGTGCAAGCTGTGTAACACGCGTGGAAAAAATTGCAGCAAAGTTTGAAAGTTTTGAAAATATCTCAGTAAATCTTGCTACTGAAAAATTGAATTTTACAACATCCGATGAAAAATTTAATTTAGACGAACTTTCAAAAAAGTTACAGAAATTTGGTTATGATTTAGAAGAAGAAAGATCTATACAAAAAGAATCATCAAATTCATATAATGATGATTTGCTGAATGATTTAAAAATATCCGCAATTTTTACAGTTCCAATTTTTATAATCAGCATGTTATTGCACTTAGAATTTTTCCAAATTTTTTGGCGGTTTGATCAAGATACTACAAACAAAATACTTCTTGTTCTAACAACACCGGTAATGTTTATTCCAGGGAAAAGATTCTTCATAATTTTTATTAAAAACTTAAAACAATTTTCTGCTGATATGAATACACTTGTCGCTGTTGGATCCGGTGCAGCTTACATTTTTAGTGTTGTAAATACTTTATTTCCACAAATGCTAAATAATTCACATGTTTCTCATCAAATCTATTTTGAAACTGCGGCAGTTATAATTACACTTATATTATTCGGCAAGTTTTTGGAAAGTAATGCAAAATCTAAAACATCAAAAGCATTAAAAAATTTGATTAATCTTACACCAAAAAACTGCACAATAATTGTTGATGGAAAAACTCAAATTATTCCGACTGAAAATCTAAAAGTTGGCTATAAAATTTTGGTTAAGCCCGGTGAAAGTATTCCTTCTGACGGTAAAATTATAAACGGATATTCGACTGTCAACGAATCAATGATTAGTGGCGAAACAAATCCAATTAGTAAAGAGATTAATTCAATTGTAACCGGAGGAACCATAAATTTAACCGGTTCTTTTGAAATGTTAGTAACAGCTCTTGGGGAAAATTCTTTTTTAGGAAAAATAGTTTCACTTATTGAAAACACGCAAATTTCTAAACCACCAATTCAACGTTTAGCAGATAAAGTAGCCGGAATATTCGTACAAGTTGTAATCGTAATTGCTTTATTAACCGGATTATTTTGGTTCTTCTTCGGAAGCAATTTTGATTTAAATATTTCATTAATAAATTTTGTTGCAGTATTAATTGTAGCTTGCCCATGTGCAATGGGATTAGCAACTCCAACCGCAATATTGGTCGGCACCGGACTTGGTGCACAAAATGGAATTTTATTAAAAGATGCAGAAAGTTTGGAAATATTACACAAAGCAAAAATATTTGTTTTTGATAAAACCGGAACAATAACAAAAAATAATCCGGTTGTAACGGAGGTAAAATCCTTTTCAATTCCAATTAATGAATTAATTGCATACGCTGCTTCAGTGGAAAAATTATCAGAACATCCTTTTGCCAAATCTATTTTTAAATATTCCGAAGTAAATAATATTCAATTATTTGATGCAAAAATTTTTGAATATTTAGTCGGCAGCGGAGTAAAAGCTGTTGTAAATAATAAACTTGTTCAAATTGGAAGCGAAGAATTTATTAAAAAAATAAATGTCCCAATAAATAATTCTGAACTTGAAAATGACATTGGAACAAAAGTTTTTGTAATAATAGAAAATAATTTAGAAGGATATTTTGTTATTCAAGATACAATTAAGGAAGATGCAAAAACATCAATTGATAAATTAAATAAGCTGGGAATTAAAACCGTTCTACTTACTGGTGATAATAAAGAAAATGCAAAATATATTGCTGATCAAATAAATATAAAAGAATATTTAGCTGATATTAAACCGGAAGGAAAAGTAAACGAAGTAAAAAGATTGCAAAATATAAACGAATCAGTTGTTATGATTGGCGATGGAGTTAACGATGCAGCGGTTTTAACTCAAGCAGATGTTGGAATTGCAATGGGTGCCGGAACTGATATTGCAATAGATTCGGCAAAAATAATTTTAATTAATAATAAAGTTAACGATGTTGTAAAAGCATTAAAGCTTTCGCAAAAAACAATAAGAGTTTTGAAACAAAATTTATTTTGGGCATTTATTTATAATATTATTGGAATTCCTCTTGCCGCAATGGGAATGTTAAATCCGATGATAGCAGCATTGGCAATGGCTTTCAGCTCAGTTTCAGTTGTATCAAATTCATTAAGATTGAGGAATGCAAAATTAGATTAAATGAAAGAGGTTATCTCAAAATTAAGTTTTCGTCAACTCGAACCTGACTGCCGAGTCTATTGCGGAACAAGAATAAATTAAGCTGTCATTCCGGTTTAGGATTTTTGCAAGACCGGAATCTGAAAATATCGCACAAATTTCAAACATTGAGATTCCGAAATGAATTCGGAATGACAAATTTAATTTTGAGATAACCTCATAAAATATACGAACAAAATAAATTTATTTTTTTGGAAGTCTTTCTAAAAATGAACTGTGACTCATAACTGCAAAAGTATTTACGGATTTCATTTCATCAATTGTAAAACAATTCATATAACTCATAGAACTTCTAAGTCCATCAGATATTGAATCAATTACAGATTTTACCGGACCTTTATATGGAATCATTGTTTCTTCACCTTCAATAAATTCATTTTTCATTTTAACACCAAAAGAAGCCGAGCCTCTATATTTTTTCCACAATTGATCATTATATTTTATTACTTCACCGGGGGCTTCTTTTGTACCAGCCAACATTCTACCAAGCATTACAACATCTGCCCCAAGTGCTAAAGCTTTTGCAACATCGCCGGGATTTTTAATTCCGCCGTCTGCAATTAATTCGATTTTTAAATTTTTTTCTTCACGAGCAAAAAATAAATCAATTAATGATGAAGCTTGTCCAATACCAATTCCCGTTTGAATTGAAGTTGTACACATGCTTCCGCCGCCAATTCCAATTCTAACGGCATCTGCACCGGAATTTACCAAATCTTGTAAAGAACTTCCCTGCGCAACATTTCCTACAATAACTTTTACATTATGTTTGCTTTTAATTTCTTCACATTTCTGTAAAACAGTGCTGTTATTTGCATTCGCAGTATCAATGCAAATTGTTAAATTGTATTCAGCTAATTTTGAAATTAAATCTTTATTATTGTTTAGACTTATTGAAACAGCTGAAATTCCTTCGGCATTAATCTTCACTATTTCTTCAAGCGATGAATCAAATCTATTTACAATTCCCATACATCCCATTTTATCAAGTGTTTGCGCCATTGCAATTCCGGTTACAGAATCCATTGGGCTTGCTAAAACCGGGAGAAGTAATTTTCTCCCTAAAAATTGTGTATGAGTTATTGCTTCAGTCCGGCTTTTAATTCTTGAGATTTCACATGGAACCAAACTTATATCATCATAAGTGAGTGATAAATCGTAATTATTTAAATCTTTTTTCGAAAATATTTTCATTTATAATTCCGAATTTATTCAGCTAAGAGTGCTTCAAGTTTATCTAATAATTCATTCATTTTATTTACAACTGCTAAAACTGGTTTTGGCGAAGTCATATCAACTCCGGCAGTTTTTAAAACATCAATTGGATATTGAGAACTTCCCGCTTTTAAAAATGATAAAAATCTATCAATTGCCGGCTGCCCTTCTTTTTTAATCTGAGCAACTAATTCTTGAGAAGCTGCATAACTTGTTGCATATTGATAAACATAAAAGTTGTAATAAAAATGAGGAATACGTGCCCATGTATAAGTTTCTTCATCATCAACAACCATTTCTGGTCCCCAATATTTTTGATACATATCTCCGAACAATTTACATAGTAAATCCGGAGTTAATGCTTCTCCTGCTTCAGTTTTTTCATGTACTAATTGTTCAAATTCCGCAAATCCAGTTTGACGATAAAATGTAGTTGTCATTCCGGTTAATTGATTTTCAATCAACGCCATTTTTTCTTCTTTAGTTTCTGCATTTTCAATTAAGTAATCCAACAATAATGCTTCATTTGCTGTTGACGCAACTTCGGCAACAAAGATTGAATAATTTGCATATGGATAAGGCTGATTTTGTTCAGTATAATATGAGTGCATATTATGACCCATTTCATGAGCGAATGTGAATACATCATTCAACTGATCTGACCAATTAAGAAGTACATATGGATGAATTCCATATGAAACACCTGAAGAATATGCACCGCTTCTTTTACCTTTTGTCTCGTGAACATCAATCCACCTATTATTAAAAGCTAACTCAAGACTTTTCAAATAATCTTCACCTAATGGTTTTAAAGCTTTAAGCAAAATTTCTTTTGATTGTTCATAATTATATTCTTTTTTAACTCCTGGAAAAAGTGTAACATAAGTGTCGTAAGCATGTAAATCTTTAATTCCCAAAACTTTCTTTTTCAAATTTCCCCATCTTTGCAATGGTTTTAAATTTTCATTAACTGTATTTACTAGATTATCATAAACTTCAAGTGGAATATTATTTGCATCCAATGCTGCTGCTCTTGTCGATTTATAATTTCTAGCCTTTGCACTAAAAATTGCTGATTTAATATTTCCATTAAACAAGGCAACCAACGTATTTTTATATTCTCTAAAAGGTTTGTACAAACCCTTATAAACTCTTTCTCTATATTCTCTATCTGTCGAGTACATTGCTGCGCCATATCTTCCATGAGATATTTTTATATCATCAATGCCTTTTTCACCTTTAACAGTTGGAAATTGAATATCGGCATTATTAAACATTCCAAAAACACTTTGTGCAACTTCTCTAACCGGTGATGATAAAGCCATTATTTCTTCTTCTCTTGGCGATAATGTATGAGTTTTGGTTCTTATCAAATCATGCAATTGATGATCATAAGTTTTTAATCCTTCCTCATTTTTTACAAAATCCCAAAGTTTATTTTCCGGTATTCCTAAAATTTCCGGACGGATATAAGAACTCGCGGCAGATAATTTTGAAGCTAAAGAAGAAATTCTTTCATATCTTCCTTGATTTTCAGCGTTTCCTAAATCCAAATCTTTTGAAAGCGATGCATATAAATAAAGTCGACTAATTTTAATTCCAACTTCATCATCAAATTTTAGGCAAGACAATAAATCAGAACTTGAATTTCCAAGTTTATCTTTAAATGTATTGTACTTTTCAATTGCACTTTCTGCCCATTGAAAATCTTTTTCCCATAAATCTTGAGTTGCATAAATATCCGCAACATTCCAAGTTTGATCAACCGGAATATCGCTTCTTAAAGGTAATTCACCTTTGCTCTGTGCAATATTTACATTGCTGTTAAATAGATTAAATAAAATTGTCAAAACTATTGTACTCCTTACTAAATTATTTTTAATATTCATTTCTGCCCCAAGTAATAATTTTTTAATGAAATAAACATAATTAAATAGAAGCGATTTCTAAAGTTGTTTTGTGGTAAAAATTGATCTCATTGGTTACATTCATCAAGTAAATAGAATTTCATGTCCTTGCAGCCGGGTTTAATTTCATCAAACTGCTTTGCTCTTATTTTATATACTGAATCAGAAATTACATTCCCGAAGTTTAGAATTTCTTTTTTTGATAAATTAATTGATGATGTAAAATTATCATCCCGGATAAAAACAAGAATCAATTCATAATTTTCTATTTTAGAATATTTATTTGCCAAAATATATGCATAAAATTTTAGCTGATTAAAATATGTCTCTCTTTTTTCATGAATATTTTTTTCAGAAATTTTATCTGTTTTGAAATCAATGATTTGAATTTTATTTTCTTCTAAAACAAGTTTATCTATAATTCCATATAGAAAATAATCGTGCTCACGTTTATAAATTTCAATTTCATTTTGATAATTTAAATTCTTTGACATTTTTAGAAAGGAGCCCGAAGTATAATATTTATGAAACAATTCATTTATTTCATTTACTAATTTTTGTCTCGAAATGGAATCAATTAGAATAAGTTCATCTTCAAGTTGAATTTCATTTTCAATTTCATTTGCCAATTCATTTTTAGAAGTTTCTTTCTTTAAAATTGAATGAATAATTTTTCCTAAAATATTTGCCGGAATATTTTCATCTTCCTTGTTGTTAAATTCATATTCATCATTTTCCCTAAAAAATTTTATTAATTCACCATAACCAAATTCATAAGTAAGCTGATATTTTTTAGGACACTGCAAAAATAAACTAATTTTTGATGCAGATATTATTTCATTTTTTTCTGTGCTGTTAATTTTATCAATTAAAAATTCATATTCTTTCTGGATTCCATTTTTAGCTAAAATTTGAAAAGATTGTTCTACTTCAATAGATTTTATCAAATTTATTTCTGTACTTACTTGTTCAATATAAGTTTCATAATTTTCATCTTTAAATCTCATAAAAGTAAGATTGCCTGAAATATTTTTTTCATCTTTACTAAAATCAATATTTAAATCTTCCGAAATCATTTCCGCAAAAGAATCTTTGTAAAACTTTCCCTTTTTAGACTGCATTGAAATAATTAAATATTCTTCAGCACGAGTAATTGCAACGTAAAGCAGTCTCTTTAACTCCGCAATAGATTTTTTATTTTGATAATAATTGTAAAGCCCAATTATTGGAGCTTGCTTAAAGTCTTCAAAATAATTTTTTCTAAATGGAAGTTTTGCAAGAATTCCAAAATCTTTATCAATATAAATATCCTTTGTTTTTAATGTTTCATCAAAATTTTTCTGATTTGTTTTATATAATATTACAACTCTAAATTCCAATCCTTTCGATTGATGAATTGTCATAATTTTTATTGAATTTTCTGTTTCATCTAATTCGGCATGACCTTCATCTTCAAGATTATTTATTGCATCTTTCAAATAATTTGTAAAATCGTATAAAGTATTAAATCCTTGTTCGGTAATATTTATAGCTTGCAAAATTAATTTTTCAAGATTTGCAATATCTTGTTTTCCATTATGCTTATTTGATAGATAAGTCCAGTATGCTGTTTCGTTATGAATTAATCTTATCAATTCACTTATTTCTGTTTTAGAAGAAAGTTTAATATGGTGTTCAAGTGAATCTAATATTTTTGAAAATTTCTTTTTTTCATATACAAACTTTTTAAATTTTGAAAAATATGAATCACCAATTTCAAAAGATATTTCTGTAATATCTATATCGGATATTCCGTAATACGGAGATCTTAAAATCGATAGAAATGCTAAATCATTTTTTGTGTTAAGCAGAAATGATAAATAGTTATAAACATCTAGTACAAGCTGCTGCTGGTAAAATCCTTTACCGCCAACAATTGTAAATGGTAAATTATATTTTATAAATTCTTTTTCTAGCTCAAGGAAATTTTTTCTAACTCGACATAAAACTGTGATATCGTTAAACGATAAATCTTTCTTCTTATCATTAACTAATTGTAATATTTTTTTTGCAACAAGCTCCGCTTCATTAATATTATCTTCTTGATCTGAAATTAATAAATCTATTTGTCCATTTTTTTCTTCTTTATAAGCGCAAACCAATTCATTGTATTCAACTTCATTAAATGCCGTATTGGGATTTTCAAACATTTTACTAAATAAAAGGTTTGTAAATAATGCAATATTTGGAGCTAATCTAAACGAATGCGGAAGCTGCAAAATTCCATGTTTGCCTTCCTTTGATTCAATTTGTTTTTTCGTATCGTTAAAAACCTTGACTTCAGCTTCGCGAAACATATATATACTTTGTTTATCATCTCCAACTACAAATAAATTTCCAGTCGATAAATATTGAAGAATCGGCATAAATATTTCGTATTGAATTTCATTTGTATCTTGATATTCATCAACCATTACGTATTTATATTTTTGAGAAAGTTTTTCTATTACTTCATTATTCTGCACAAGATAATATGTATTTAAAAGTAAATCTTCAAAATCCAAAAATGATTTTTGATTTTTCTTAAATTTATATTTAATACTAATTTCATTAAATATTTCAACAATTACTTTCCCAAATTTTGCAAGATCATAATTAAGCTCAGCAGCATTTTCATCAATTTCTATCCTTTTCAATTCTGCAAATTTCTGATTAATATTTTCGATCAAACTTTCGTTTTCACTATATATTTCACTACTCAAATATTTTTGCTGTCTTACTTTTCCATCTTGTTTTAATAAAGTATCAGAAATGTTTTTTATTAGAATAAACTTTTCAACTAATTGATTTTTAGATTTCACCTCAACTAATAATCTATTTACTTCACCAAATATCTCTGTTGATTTATATTTACCAGCAATAATATTAAGCTGACTTATTTCTTCAATTAGCTCGTGAATTAAATCAGAAAATGTATCATTAAATTTTATTTCAAAATTGTTTTGAAGCCATGCTGATATATTTTCTATAGAATTAGAATAATATTTTTCAATTAATTTTTCGGTTGATTTTCTTTTAGAAAATAATTGCTTAATCTTTTGAGTTAACTGTGATTTATTCCCAAATATTCTAATTAGATTTTTTATATCTGAATTATTTTCTTTTAGATTTCTAATTATAATTTCATCAATACTTTGCTCTAATAATTCGTCAGAAGTTCTTGCGTCAATCGGTAAAAAGTTTGCATCAATTCCAGCTTCCGGTGCAAAGTCTTTTAGAATGTCAATACAAAACGAATGAATTGTGGATATTTTTGCTGATACCAAATTTCTTCTGATAGATTCCAATCTATTTTTTGTAGTGAAATCAGAATTGGGAATTCTGCTATCAAGTTCTTTAGCAATTTTTGTATAAAGTTCGCTTGCTGCTTTTTCTGTAAACGTAATTGCAACAATATTATTTAAGGAAATATTTTCATGCAAAAGAATTTCTACAAATCTTTTTGCAAGAACAGTAGTTTTTCCAGAACCGGCATTTGCGGTAAGTGAAATATGTTTATCAAATCTTAGTGCTTCTTTCTGATATTTGGTAAGTTCTGTCATTATTTAAGAAAATTAATTTGAAATGTCGTTCCATCTTTTGAAGTTTTAATTAAGGAAATATCAGCACCCGTGCTGTTCAAATATCGTTTTGCCAAACTTAAACCCAAACCCATTCCGTCATTTTTTGTCGTAAAATTTATATCAAATATTTTTTCAATATTTTCTGATTTTATTCCATCGCCGTCATCAGTTATTTCTACAATAAATTCACTTTCATTTTCACTTATTTTGAAAATTATTTTTTTGGAATTTGCCTGAATTGAATTTCTGATTAGATTTATTATTGTTCTTCGAAGCTGCTGCGAATCACCATTTATAATTATTTTTTCCAAATTTGTGTTTAGTTCAATTTTAATATTTTCGCCGGAAAATAAATTTATTGACTGTTTTATAATTTCAACACAATCAATTTTTTCAACTTTTAATTTTGGCATTCTAGCAAAGTTTGAAAATTCCGTTGCAATATTTTTTAATGTTTCAATTTGATTTAGAATCGTTGCTGTTACTTTTTTGAAGAACATATCAAATTTATCTGATTTATCTTCATAGGCTGCAATAAGCTGCTGAACACTTAATTTCATTGGAGTTAACGGATTTTTAATTTCATGAGCAACTTGTTTTGCCATTTCTTTCCAAGCTTCTTCCCTTTCAATTTCTGCTAGCATTGCCTGATTTTGTTTTATTTCTTTTACCATATACTGAAATCCGGAAACCAATTCTTTAATTTCCCCTTTGGCATTTGTTTTTAGATCAAGACTTAAATCGCCGGCCGCAATTGATTTTGTTGCTAAAGTTAATTTTCTAATAGGAGATGAAATTTGATTTGCAAGTAAAGCACTGAAAAGTATTATAAATATTGCAGCTAACGAATATGTACCAAATAAAAATACATCAACTTCCGAACCGCTTAATGGTAAAAGTATTTTGTTAAATCCATCCGA
>JBGSKB010000211.1:0-3352 GCA_041741395.1 Melioribacteraceae bacterium | reverse complement strand
GGATCTAACAAAACCGAATCTCTGCTATTTCCAGCCAAATAATAAATTTCTTTTGGGTCATTTTTCATTCTTTCGACATATTGATCCAAACTAAAAAGTTCATCCGCATCTTTTGAAATGGATGTATTAAATCGTAAAAGTTTACTGAACTTTTCATGGTTTGTAAAATCCATGTAACCCATTTTAAAAGTTTTTCCATGTTCTTTCCAGAAAGTTTTAAATTTATCTTCTTCCTTTTCCGAAAGAGTTTGGAGATGCGAAAGAATCTGAGTTGTTACGCTTCCGGCAATTTTTGAAAAAATAATATTTTCTTGTAATGTTTCTCTAGAAATGTTTAAAGGCAAATCTTCAGAATCAACAACACCTTTTACAAAATTTAAATATTCCGGTAATAAATCTTTATTTTGATGCTGAATTAAAACACGACGAACATACAAATCCAAACCATAATCTTCACGATTGTTACCCCAGATATCCATATTCTTTTTTGCAATAAATAACAAACTTGTAAATTGAATTGGCGCATCAACACTTCTGTGAATTGTTGTTAAGGGCTCTTCTTGATCGTAAGTTAAAAATTTGTAAAACTCAGTGTATTGTTCAGGTTTTATATTTGATTTTGGTTCGCGCCACAAAGCTGAAACTGTATTTATTCTTTCGTTTTCTACTTTGATTGGAAAACTTATAAAACTTGAATGTTTTTTTACGATTGATTCAAGTCGGTACTTTTCTAAAAATTCATCCATTTCATCTTTTAGATGAATTTCAATAATTGTCCCTCTTTTAATTGGTTCATTCAATTGAGAAATTGAATAAGTTCCTAATCCATCCGAAATCCATTTTGTAGCCGGTTCATCTTTTTTATATGATTTTGTTTTAATAACTACTTCTTTTGCAACCATAAAAACTGAGTAAAAACCAATTCCAAATCTTCCAATAATGCTGCTTGAATCTTCTTTATTCTCTGCTAAAACTTTTAAGAAATCTGAAGTTCCGGATTTAGCAATAGTTCCAACATTTTGAATTATTTCATCGTGTGTCATTCCAATTCCGGAATCAGAAATTTTTATAATTTTTTTATCCTTATCAACTGAAATATTAATTTCTAAATCTAAATTGTTATCAGCAATTTCGGTTCCTTTGTTGGATTCAAATCTTAATTTGTCCATCGCATCTGAAGCGTTAGAAATTAATTCACGCAAAAATATTTCTTTATGTGTGTATAGCGAATGAACTAAAATATCCAGAAGTTGTTTTACTTCGGCTTTAAATTCAAGTTTTGTTTCTTTTACTTTTGTTTCGGACATTATTCCTCCCTATTTATTCATATTTTTCATTTAATATCTAATTTGATGCAGAAATGCAAAAAAGGTTAAATTGATATTTAAATTTAATATTAGTCAAAAAAATGTTTCTAAATATTTTAATAAATTTATTTTAAAATATATTCTATAAATTTAAAATTTTATTTAGGAGTGAAACTAATTTTTTGAATTCAGCAATTTATTATAAATTTTATTCTTATTTAATATTTCTAAAGCAGCTGCAAATTGATTATCATATTTTAACGATTCGGTAATTCTTCCTTTTCTTCCGTCATTTCTAGCAGCAAGTTCTTGTTTAATTTCTGAAATTATATCTGATTTATATTTATTCAATTCTTTCTTTTTTACATCGTCAAATTTTAAATTTAATTTTGCAATTTCTTCCACCAAATTTGAATTGTAGCCTTCTTTCTTAATCGATTCTTTCAATTCACTAATTAAAAGTTCCGATTGAGTTTTATAATTGAAATCTTCTTTCTCCAAATATTTTATAAATGAATTAAACAAATTTTCATCATTTTCATTATTAATATTTTCTTTTGATGAAGTATTAAAATAGTTGGTAGCAAATTTGAAGAACATTCCTTTAGCTAATAAACTTCTTACCAAATGAGATTCTGAAGAATTTGTAACCGTTGAATCCGGAACAATTCCTCCGTTTGAATGAACTTCGCGTTTGTTATCAGTGAAATAAATTGTGCTGTCATCATTCACACTTTCATTAAATATTTCTTTCTCTTGTGAGTAATCAATTTCTTGAATACATCTTCCGCTTGGAGTATAATATCTTGCCGTTGTCATCTTTAAGGAAGTATTAAATGAAAGCGGAATTACAGTTTGTACCAAACCTTTGCCGTAAGATTTTGTTCCAACAATTAATCCTCTATCATGATCTTGAATAGCTCCGGCAACAATTTCTGAAGCTGATGCAGAACCGTTATCAACAAGTAATACTAAATTAGATTTTCCGGAAATTGGTTCTTCTTGTGCATTAAATATTTGTTCTTTCGAATCATCCCGCCCTTTTATTGAAACTACCTTCTGACCTTTTGCAAGAAATTTTTCACTTACATCAATTGCTGCATCTAATAATCCACCGGGATTTCCGCGTAAGTCAAGAATTATTGAATTTATATCTTTTTGAATTTTTAATTCGTGCAAAGCTTTTCTTATTTCATCGCCGGCACTTCTTGAAAAACTACTGAGTTTCAAATATGCGTTGTTGCTATTTTCCGGAACAAATCCATAATATGATAAATTTTTGATTTCAATTTCTTCGCTAACCAAATTAAAAACTATTTCGCCTTTTACACCATCTCTTTCAATTGTTATTGAAATTTCAGTTCCGGGTTCACGTTTTAAATAATCGCCTAATGAATCATAATTATCTTTTGATATTACAACTGAATCAACTTTTTTTATTACATCTCCAATTCTAATTCCTTGTCGCTGTGCTGAATATCCTTCAATCAAATCCACAATTGTAATTTTATCATTATATAAACCAACTGTAGCGCCAATTCCACCGTATTTTCCTTTTGTAATTAATTCAATATCCTTCTGATGTTTTTCATCAATATAAACTGTATAAGGATCTAAAGCTTCAAGCATTCCTTGAATTCCTTGAAGCATAAATTCTTCCGGTTTTACTTCATCTACATAATTTAGCGCAACTTCTTTATAAACTCTACCATAAATATCAATAGCTTTTGACATTTTAAAATAAATATCAGAATCGCTATTCATAAAACCGCTTAGAACTATAAATAGCAAAACTGTAAAGAATCTATACAGATTTTTTTTCATTATTTTTTTTACCTTCCAAAAATTTTTCTACAATTTTTTTTATTTCTTCGTGAATAATTTCTTTTGTCATTAAACCATCAATTGTAATAAAGCGTTCCTCAATACTTGCAATTTTTTTATATCCGTTTCTAACTTTTTCATAAAATGAATTTTTCGAAATTTCAATTCTATCAAGATCTTCTTTTTTAACTTGAGATTTTCTTTTAACTACTTCTTCAATT
>JBGSKB010000210.1:0-3809 GCA_041741395.1 Melioribacteraceae bacterium | reverse complement strand
CTTCTATTTATTCTGCATCCATTAATTTTAAATCCATTACTTGTATATGGGTTAACATTGCGGGCATTTGTCAGTTTTATTTTGTTACTGCCATTCGGATTTTTTCTTGGAATTCCTTTTCCAACAGCAATACAAATATTAAAACAGAAAAATATTATAAATTATATTCCATGGATGTATGGTGTGAACGGAATTTTTTCCGTTCTTGGTTCGGTATCGGCAGTTATTCTATCAATGATTTTTGGATTTACTGTTAGTTTTTTTGCCGGGTTAAGCATGTATTTAATCATTTTTGTTTATTTAATCTCTAGAAAACAATTGTAGGCAGATTTACATCACAAGTCTTAGAGTTGGGAATTTTAGCAAAGTTATAAAACTAAGTTTAATAAAATGATAAACGCAGTTTATTAAAATGAAAGCAGTTATAAAAAAATTATTTTTTCTAATAATGTCTCCTATGTTTATCTCAATGGTTTATACGCAAACTTTAAGCGATTATATTTCTGAAATAAAGGGTGATACTCTTGTTGTAAAAGATTATTTCGAAATGGATAATAAAGAGAATTCTTTATATTATGCACTTTTCCTAGACACTGTTAATGTTCCAAAAGATCGTGTTTATGAGCTTAAGGTAAATGGATATTATCCTCTTCTTTTTAATCCGGTTATTTTTGCAGATCGTCACACTGTAATTGTGGGAGCTGACTCAACATCGTTAGTTAATAATATAAATTCTTCTCCTCCATTGATTTGCAGCACTGTAGCAGAAATTGAACATCTGCCTAGTTTCATAGTAGGAGGTGATTTTACCATAAAGAATTGTAACCTTATTCCCGCAAACGCTGCGGGGGAAATTGGCTGGTTGTTTTTTGAAACAAATAATTCCAACCTCAATTTGCTTTTCGAAAATTGTCTTTTTGAACATACACTGTGGACATTTGTAAATAATCGCAGTAAGAATTGCAATATAACATTCAGAGATTGTTATTTTGTTAATATGAGCGGTTATTCAAACAAGCGAAACGGCGGTGTATTTGATAGTTTTTCCGATGTGGACACATTACTTGTTGAAAACTGTACACACATTATGGCATCTGGCAACATTTATTGGTTTATAGAAAGTTACAAATTCAACAGAATAATTTTTAATCATAATACATTTATAAATGGTTCAGGTTATGTATTTATGAATCCTGGATATCAGGATAATATTAGTCTAACAAATAACATTTTTGTCAATTGCAACATACACAGTTTTTCTGATAATAATAGGGCTGAAGATTATGGGTACGGAGATCCTGAAGGTCTCCCAATAGGGATTGTTAATGTTTATCCCGATAGTGTAAATCGTGCAAATAACACACCTATAAATTTCTTATGTCAGAATAATTTAGTTTATTGGGATCCTTACCTTGAAAATATGGATTCAATTTTAAATGCAAATGCAGTAAACGGTATGACAAACTGGGAATCTCAAATGATTATTATGAATGAAAGAACTGAAAAGATGTTCAAATTTGAAGAACCTTATAATACAACATTATACTCTCATTTAGTTACTGATACCTGGAAGAACCAAATGCCGACTTTCACCGATACTAAAGATCTTCTTACAACTCAGCTTGCGAATCTAAAAACATATGCTTTAGCTGCAGTTGATTTTGATAACAGCAAATCTTTACCGGCGTGGCGCACTATAAATACAGGTTTAGACCAGCTTGTAAATCCCGATTGGCCAATACCAGTTGATCTTTCATATAGTGATGAAGATTTATTGACTTCCGGATTGGGTGGTTTCCCAATTGGTGATTTGAATTGGTTCCCGACTAAGAAAACTGAGTGGTTAAAGCAAAGAGATGCTGAATATTATAAAATAAATGAAGCTTTAAATAATGGTGAACTAGTTACAACTGTTCAAAATCAAGAAAAATTACCTTCACAATTTCAATTATCTCAGAATTATCCCAATCCGTTTAATCCAATTACAATTATCAATTATTTTTTACCCACAGATGAAAAAGTAGTAATAAAGATTTATGATATTCTAGGAAAGGAAATTGCAGAGTTAGTAAATGAATTTAAAACTGCCGGGAAATATTCTGTTGAGTTTAATGGATCTAGTTTAGCAAGCGGAATTTATTTCTACAGGATTGAAGCAGGTAAATTTACACAAACTAAAAAATTAGTCTTTACTAAATAATACTGAACTAGCATAAGTAAAATGAACATTAACTCTAAAAGATCGAAAGAAATAAAAAAGCAAATTCTTGCGGATAATGAAAATCTATCTGTTCATGAAATTTCAAAGAAATATAATGTCCCGATTTTTGAAATTAAAAAAATTATAAATGATTCAACAAAAACAACACCAAAATGGTTTTATGCTGTTTTAATCTTTTTACCAATTATTTTTTTAGTATTACTGGAAATATTATTGAGAAATATTAATTACGGTTATGATTTTACTCAATGGACTGATGCCGGCGAAGGTAAATATGTAATTAACTCAAACATTAGTAAAAAATATTTTACAACCGGAGATTTCAATCCCACAACAAGCGAAGATTATTTCGATATAAAAAAGAAAGCAAATGCTTTTAGAGTTTTTGTTTTAGGCGAAAGTAGTGCAGAAGGATTCCCATTTAGTCCAATGGGATCATTTTCCCGCTATATTAGAAAAAGGTTGGAATTGGTTTATCCAAATACATATATAGAAGTTATTAATTTAGGAATGACGGCGGTAAATTCTTATACTTTGTTAGACCTTTTACAGGAAGTTTTAAATCAGCAGCCGGACTTAATTTTAATTTATGCCGGACATAATGAATATTATGGAGCTTTAGGTGTTGGTTCTCTTCACTCATTTGGCACATCGCGAACTCTGGTAAATTTAATTATATATCTAAATAATTTTAAAACCACTCAATTTTTACGCAATTCAATTAATTGGGTTACATCATTATTTTATAAATCTGAAAATAAAAAACCTTCCGGCACTCAAATGTCAAGGATGGCAAAAAACAAAAACATTATTTTAAATTCCGAAGTTTACATTGCAGGACTTGAACAATTTGAAGATAATCTTACGGATATTTTAAAATTATGTAAAGAAAAAAGTGTAAACGTAATTCTTGGTAAAGTTGTAAGTAATTTAAAAGATCAAAAACCTTTTATTTCTGTTGAAACTCCGGGATTTACAAATGCAGAAAAAATTTACACAGAAGCTTGGGAAAATTATAGAAATAAAAATTTTAAAATTGCGGATTCACTTTTTGAACTTGCAAAAGATTTAGATGCTCTTAGATTTAGAGCTCCACAAAAAATTAATAAGATTATTGATAAACTTGGTAAAGAATTTAATATTGCAATTGCTCAGGTTGATTCAATATTTAATTCTGAAAGTGCAGGCGGGATTATTGGCGATAATTTGATGATCGATCATTTGCATCCTAATGTAGAAGGCTATCAATTATTGGGAAAAGCCTTTTACGAAAGCATGCAAAAAAATAAGTATCTTCCGCAAAATGAAAATTCCCAAATTCCTATTGAAAAACAGGACAGTCTTACAAAAGCCAATTTTGTATTTACCAAACTTGATTCAGCAATTGGCAATTATAATATAATATCGTTAAAAAGTAATTGGCCGTATGTAAAAAATAGTAAAGAAATGACGGAGTATAATCACAGCGATTTTTTAAATATGTTTCAACCCAAAAATATGCTTGATTCTATTGCGGTATACAAGATAGAAGGTTTATCATGGACAGATGCACATTTGCTTGCAGCAAAAACTTATTTGAGAAGAGATG
>JBGSKB010000209.1:0-5705 GCA_041741395.1 Melioribacteraceae bacterium | reverse complement strand
AATAATCTTTGATGTAATTCTCTATGTCAAAAATATTAATCAATGTTAACTAAACTTTAATTTATATTTTAATTTTTTATATTATCTATGTTAAAAATGTGAAAAAGTATTTAAGTGCAGTAAAAATACAAAATTATATTTTATTAAAACTATTGGCTCAATAGTAAATAATCGACAAATTATGAAGTTTAGAAAATCATATAAAATTTTTGTCATTCACTCAGTTTTAACTTTTCTTTTTTACACAAATGTTTATGCTCAAGAAATTTATTGGAAGAATGTTTCAATTGGCGCAAATATTTCTTTTCTATATTTGACAAATGATTTTGGCGATAATTGGGAAAACTCACCAGCATTTGGCGGTTCAATAAATTATAAAATTGATGAAAACCTTTCTGTTATTGGGGAAGGATTTATTTCCAAAATAAATTCAAAAGAAAAAAAATTTCCGGACGTAATATTTTTAGGACTTCTTGGAGGAATAAAATACTTAACATATTTAACAGATAAATTTTCATTTAATCTTTCTGGTGGAATTCAAAGCAATACTTTTAAATTTGAAAATGAGGAAGAAAATAGACTTGAAGATAATACGAATGAATCTGAATTTGGATTATTTGTCGGAACCGGTTTAGGTACTTCAATATTTAGAGAATTTCCCATTGAAATAAATATAAGATATCAATCAATTTTTTCATCGCCGGTTGCAATTAAAATGTATTCTGCCGGTTTAACGGTTTTCATATTTTGAAAAAAAGAAATAAAAATATTCTTGTCTATTTTCTTTTTATTTATTGTTTATGCAATTTAAATATTTCTGCTCAGCAAAATATATTTCCAGCCAACCAAAATACTTTCAGCACATTTTCACTTAGGAATTCAAATTATTTTAGCTCAAGCATATTTTATAATAATTTTGGGGCAAACAGATTTTCGGCAAACCCATCAATTTCTACACTTGATAATTGGAATTCACTTCATACAAAAGTTGTACTAAATGATTTACCGATAAACATTTCCATTCTAGGTTTTAATTCATTGGACTTTCTGCCGATAGATATTCTTACTCATGAAATAAGTCAAGAGGATTCGACAAATTCACTTTTTAACAATTCAATAAATATCTCAAGTAAAAAATATTCAGATAGTTTAGAATTTAGTCTGCGAAGTTTTTTAGGCGGGGAAACCGGTGATCCTTTAATACATATTTTTACAAGACCAGAATTGTCACATACAAATAAAAATAAAATTATTCCCTCTGCAGTTTTCAATTTGAAAAATTCTATTGAAAACTTTTACTTTAAAATATCCGGAGGTTATTTCGGATATTTTTCTACCGGTTCGGTAAACGATGCAATTATGTATAGCAAAAGTAAATATTACTACGGAAAACAGAATAAACAATTTCTTGGCAGCGGTGAATTTAATTACAAGATTAGTGATAATAAAAGTGTTGATTTAAAATTAAATTATATGAGTTATTACGGTTGGGATATTCCGCCATTTATAAATTCATTTATTCATTTTGAAAATTATTTTCATCGTATTCAACTTTCACTAAATAATATTGTTGAGAATTTTACTTTTATGCTGAAAAAAGATGGTCAATTAGTAAATTTTAATAAAACGGAAATTGAAAAAGAAATTAGCTCTTCGATAAATGAATATTCATTTTTTACCTTTTGGAATAAAAAGTTTGATAAGAATATTTTAAGCATTTCAGCAGATATAAATAATATTTCCACAAAAAATGAAAAAACAAATCAGCAAAATTTATTATGGAATTATTTTACCAAAGAAATTAATGAATATGTTTATAATGTAAATGTTGGATATCGTCATAGTATTTTTAATAGGTTAAAATCTGAAGTAAATGTTAATTACAAAAATCACTATTTAAAATCCTCTATTTCGATGGATTTAAAATTGGATTATGAAATCAATTCTTCGAATAAACTAATTCTTTGTTTTACTTCATTCGTAAATTATCCTAAAGAAGTAGAATTATTTGGAAATTATTTAAGAGAATATACAAGTTCAGAAAATCAGTTTAAGAATGTTTCAATGAATATTTCAAATGAAAATTTATTGTATGAAAGAAGAATAAATTCCGGAATAAAATATTTTAGCAATCCCATCAAAAATTTCACTTTTGAAATTATTCCGTTATTTGAAATTGTAAAAGATCCTATTGAATTAAGATGTTTTGGAGTTGATAGAGATTATTTTACAAAAGAAATTATTATTAGTGGTGGCTATAGTAATGGAAATGATAAAAGTGCGATAAGTATTTACAATAATCTAAATTACAAAATTTCAGAAAATGCAAATATAAATTGCGAGTATAAATTTACAGATAATACCGAAGTTGTTTATTCTCCAAAACACAAATCAAAATTGGAATTGGATTATCAAATTCCATTATTAGGTTTATTCAAATTAAACTGGATTTATCAATCATCAACAAGATGGAAAAACTTTGATGTTTCAAAAAATGATTTAAGTTATATAAATGATTTCTCGGCAATTAATTTTTACTATAATTTAATTTTACGGAAATTTTATTTTGTAGAAAATTTGGAATTAACATTTGCAATTGAAAATTTATTTAATGAGGAAATAAAATATTTACCAATTGGAAATATTTTGAATCGTACAATTATATTTTCACTAAATGCAAACCTTTAGAAAAATTTTCGTTTAATTAGAAATATAAAATTTTAAACAAGATATTTTTCAAAACAATATATTCTAAAAAAGATTTTAATTTTCTTAAATATTAATTTAAAATCCTTCTAAAACAATATTTCCATTTTTGGAAAATAAATATATTTCTCCTTCGTTATTGTTTATTGTTCCTTTAATTTCTTTCGCAGTTGAAGAGCTAACAGTCATAATCAAATTATTGTAAGCCAGATTTCCCGCATCAGTTTTCAAAGTTACATTTGCATTTGTGCTGGTTGGAATTTTTACAACTATATTTCCACTCTCGGAAGTAATTTTGCAATTCCCATTTTCCGGTAAACTTTTTGTAGCGGTTACATTTCCTTTCTCCGAAGAAATATTTATCGAGCCATAAACATTAAATATTGTTGATTCAAAATCCCCGGTTTCAATTTTTACATCGGCATCTAAATAACTGATATAACTTCCTTCATTTAATTTGGTTATATAAAGTTTTTTATTGAATGGAATACTAATACTCAAATTGCTTACAAAAAGTTTACTATCATTTTCCGGTGAAATAATATTAATCTCTAAAGTGTCTTCTATTTGTTTGTAATCTAAATAGATTTTATTAAATGCTTCTTCGCTCAATGAAATATCTTTTACTTTTACAGTTTTATCTAAAAGATATGATGATTCCGAAATATTTGTTGTTCCGTTTACAATTATAAATCCAATTTGATTAGAAATTTTTATCACATCAACATTTTCTAAAATTGTTATAGAATTGGAAACTCTTTTATTGTATTCAAACAAATGTTCGGGCTCTGATGTTGAATCTTTGCAATTATTGAGGGAAATTAAAATTGTTGAAAGAATAATAATTGGTAAAAATTTTTCTAATAAGTTTGACTGTTTCATAAATAAATTCATATTAATATTTTAAATTCTAATAAATATTTACGTAATAATAAGAACTATCGCAACAATAATTATTTATTATAAATTCAAATTAATTTTATTAAGTGAATATTAATGAAAACAATGATTCTCATGTTACGAAGTAATATTAATTGTCGGCGAGTATTTTTATATCGTTTACAATTTCATCAATATTGATTTTACTGCCGATATAATTTCTTCGTAAAATTCCATTTTGATCAATGAGTTGGATTCTATCAGTATGAATGTAATAATACGTTTTTAATCCGTTTTCATAAATTGTCGAATCTGATTTTATAATTACCATTCCAACATTATCCATTAGCGAATCAATTGTTTCTTTTGAACTTGTTAAAAAGTGCCAGTTTTCTAAATTCAATTCTCTAACTTTTGCAAAGCTTTTAAGAACGGAAGGTTTATCTACATCCGGGTCAAAACTGATTGAAACGAAATCAATATTAGAAATATTTTCTCTATTTAATTTTTCTTGAATCAATCGCATATTGTTTGTAGTTAGCGGACAAACATCCACACAATTCGAAAAAATGTATCCAACAACAGCAATTTTTCCTTCAATAATTTTTGGAAATTGAACTTTGTTACTGTCTTGATTAAGTAAATTGTAGGAATGTTTATTTAAATCCTCAAGTTCTTCCAACCCAGCTTTACAGCTTGTGAAAATTAGACAAGCAAAAATTAAAATAAACAAATTTGTGAGTTTCATAAAAGTTATTTACTATTTTTTAATTTCATCCGGATCGCAATACTCCGCAGATTCTAAAGCATCGTTGGATAATTTGGGACTTATATATTTTATATTGAGATTTAACCCTCTCAGAATAAAAAGTACAGCTAAAATTAATGCAAATACCGGAATTAATTTGTTCATTTTTCTTTTAACATTTATATTTATAAATTTTCCAACCAAAGCAGTTCCAAGCATTATTGGAGTTGTACCAATTCCAAAAAGTGCCATAAATATTGCTCCGGAAAGCGCATCTCCGGTTGTAATTGCACCGGCTAAACCAACATAAACAAATCCGCAAGGAAGAAATCCGTTTAGAATTCCAAAAATCAAAAGTGAAAATGGTGAGCCGGATTTTGTCAATTTTCTAAATGATCCTTTTACGAAATTGCTCAAAAATTGGTAAGGAAAAGTTGCGGATAATTTTCCTTTAAATTTACTCGGCATTAAATAGTAGAGTAAAATTGTAATTCCAAAAGCAATTGTAACAAATTGCTGAAATCCGACAAAAGTAATTCCTCTCCCAAAAAATCCAAAAACAGCACCAAAAAATGTGTAGGTAATAATTCGACCAATATTATAAAGTATTCTGCTAATTACTAAAACAGCATTTGAAGAATTTCCGGTTGGTAAAGCTAAAACAATTGGACCGCACATTCCAACGCAATGGAAGCTGCCCAAAAACCCAATTAAAAAACCACCTAAAACTTCTGGACCCATAACAACTTTTAATAAATTACCTTATAAAGTTAACTTGATTCTGTAAGAAATAAAAGTGATCGAAAATGCATATTAATTTCAATCCAGTTGAATAGCCATATAAACATATGTATATTTGTATGGAATTTTACGGAAGTTAAATTTTGAGTAACTCCACATTTGAATGGGACGTTTTAAAGAATTTAATTAATCTTGAAAAGCATGGTATTGATTTCGAGAAAGCTCAACACGCGTTTGCAGATGCAAAAAGAGTTATTGCTGAAGATTTAGAACACAGCATAGAAGAAAAAAGATTTTATTGTTTTGGTAAAGTTGATAGTGAAATTGTGACTGTTAGATTTACTTATAGAAATAACAAAATAAGAATTTTTGGTGCCGGATACTGGAGAAAAGGGAAACAAGTCTATGAAAAAGAAAATAAAATATAGTGATGAAAAAATTGGTGAAATTTTAGTCGTAAAAGATTTTTTGCCAAAACCAAATGAGTTAGTTTTTAAAGATGAAACAATAAAAGTTACATTAAACCTAAGCAGATCTAGCGTTGAATTTTTTAAGGAAATTGCTAAAAAACACGGAAGTCAGTATCAAAAAGTTATAAGAAATTTACTTGATAATTATACTTCTCATTATT
>JBGSKB010000208.1:0-2522 GCA_041741395.1 Melioribacteraceae bacterium | reverse complement strand
CTATCAATAGTAAAACTCGTTCTCTCCTCGAAAATTTTATTATCAATTGTGCTTACAGATAGCTTAATTGTATAAGTTGTATCAATCATTTTTGATAAATCAAATTCATAAATATTTTCTTGAAGTATTTGATATTGATTATTTGGAATATTTAAATCAATCCAGCTTGTTGGATTATACCCAATGCCATATTGTAAATTATAGTTTTTAAAGTTAGATGTGATACAAGAAATATTAATCTTTATTTTATCTTCTGAAGTAGTAAAATCATTTTGGGGGAAATTTATTTTTATTTCAGATGGAATTAATAATTTTAATGTTTTTTCTAAATCCAAACTTCCGGCTCCATATTTTTCATCCCAACCAACTTCACCCAAATCTTTGCAAGTTGTTTTCATTGCTTGCTTAATTTCTTCATTATTAAAATCATTATATGATAAAAGTATTGAAGCTGCAGCGCTTACAAATGGTGTTGATACTGAAGTTCCGCTTACAACTTTATAGGAATTGTTAAGATTTGTCGTGATAATTTGTGAACCCGGAGCTACCAAATCAATTGTTGAACCATAATTTGAAAAGCTTGCTAAAGTTTCATTACTTTGAATTGCGCCAACACTAATAACACTAGAAAAACCGGAAGGATAATGTGGAAGATTTGAACCAGAATTACCGGAACTTCCAACCAATACTACTCCATTTGAATATGCAAAATCAATTACATCTTTTAAAACTTGCGAATATTCAGAATCACCCCAACTCATATTAATTACTTTTGCACCCATTGAAACTGCGTAAATAATTGCAGATGCAGCGTCATCTTCTTCGCCATTTCCATTTTTATCAAATGCTCTCAAATTCATAATTTGAATTTTGGGATTAGCACCGGCAATTCCAAAAGAATTATGCTCTGCACCAATAATGCCTGCGATATTTGTGCCATGACCGTGTTCATCAAATGGATTATTATCCCACTCAGTAAAATCATAATTAATTTCTGCTGGATAAATATTTGATTTATTCACAAAATCCCAACCGGAAAAATCATCAACAAAACCATTTTGGTCATCGTCAATTTTATTGGATGATTTATCATTTCCATTTTCATCAACTCCTATTTCACCAACATTTTGAAATATTTGATTTTTCAAATCTGGATGGAGATAATCAATACCAGTATCAATCAAAGCCAAAATTATTTTTTCAGAATTTTGTGGAATATAATCCCAAGCTTTTTCTGCATTGATATTTTGAAGTCCCCATTGCTGGCTAAAAAGCGAATCATCCGGAATTAAATCAATTTTATAAATATTTGATTTTTGAATGTATTCTATTTCCGGATCATTTTTGAGATTGGTTAAAATTGAATCTTGTTCTGAAGAAATTATAAACGTAAAAATTCTATCTAAAATTTTATTTGTTGAGTTAAATCTTTTTGAAATGGAAGTTAAAATTTGTGAATTATTATTTTCCCCTTTTATTCCATTTAATTTCCTTGAAAAGTGCAACTCACATTTATCAAGTGCAATATTGCTTTTATATTTTATAAAGTACTTTGTTTGCGAAAATAAATTATTACTTGCAAAAAAAAATAATATTATTGCAACTTTAAATTTCATAAGCTGACTTTTCGAAATTTGTATTTACCGGTATTGGGTAATTTCCCGAAAAGCAAGCTGTACAAAAATTATCTGGTGTATGATCTACCATGGCTTCTAACATTTGATCTAAAGTCATGTAACTTAAAGAATCAACTCCCAAATAATTTTCAATTTTTTTAATATCGCCATTAAATTTATTAGCTATCAATTCATCAGCTGATGGGAAATCCATTCCATAAAAGCAAGGATGTAAAATTGGCGGAGATGAAATTCTTACATGAATTGATCGTGCTCCAGCTTCCCGTATTAATTTAATTAACTGTTTTGACGTTGTTCCTCTCACAATTGAATCATCAATTAAAACAACTTTTTTGTCTTCAAGAACACCCTTTACGGTATTAAATTTAATTCTAACTCCAACTTCCCTTTTACCTTGGCCAGGCAATATAAATGTCCGACCAATATAATGGCTTCTAATCAATCCAATTTCGTGTTTAGATCGAATTCCCATTTTTTCAAGTTGAGTTTGATAACCAATTGCAACAGTATTTGAGCTATCCGGAACACTTATTACAATAACTTTTTCGTCCTCATTATCCGGATAAACTGGATGGTGGTTTGCTAAAACTTTACCTAATTTTCTTCTAATTTTATCAACATTCGATCCAAAAATTCTACTATCGGGTCTTGAAAAATATATAAACTCAAATACACAGTGCTTTTTTTCAATTTGTTCTAAATTTATTCTAAACGATTTAATTTCTTCGACTTTTGTTGCTTCTTTATTAATAATTATCAACTCGCCCGGTTCAACATCTCTTATGTACTCAATTCGATTTATATCAAAAGCACAAGTTTCTGAGGCAATTACAAATGAATCATTAATTTTACCAAGAACCAAAGGTCTAAAACCATTAGGATCTC
>JBGSKB010000207.1:0-3575 GCA_041741395.1 Melioribacteraceae bacterium | reverse complement strand
GGATTCATTCCGGCTTTCCATGGATAATCAAACGCTGGTATTACCGAAGATAGAATAACTTTTATTCCATTTGCTTTTGCAATTTCTGACATTGATTTTAAATTGTCCAAAATCATTTCTAAAGTCGATGGACCAGTATTTCCAGCAATGTCATTTGTCCCAGCTAAAATAACGACTACTTTTGGCTTAAGATTTATAACATCTTGACGAAATCTAATTAGCATTTGCGGTGTTGTTTGTCCGCTTATTCCTCTATCAATATAAGGTTTATTTGCAAAAAATTGCGGACGAGTTTCAATCCAGCCTTGTGTAATTGAGTTTCCCATAAATACTACTCGGTTTTCAACGAGGTTGATATTTAAAGAATCATTCTCATTTTTAAATCTGTTTAAATTTGCCCAATCTTGCGATATTAATATTTCATTCATAATTAAAAATACTATTATTGTTTTTAATAAAATTTTTGTGATAAACATATTTAACCTCTGAAAATTTTAGCGAATATTAGTTTGTAAAAATTATTCTCGAAACTTAAAACCAAGTTTGCCAATTATTTTTTTTGCATGCTCAGCAACTTCTTTAGATTCAAATGAAATTCTAAAAGTACCACCGTTACCTTCTCTGATTTTCAAAAGCTCAATATCTTTTATATTGATATTATTATCAAAAAGTTTTGTTGAAATATTACTTATAACGCCGGGTTCATCTTTTACAAAAATAAAAATATCATAAATTGGAGTTATGAAACCTTTACTATTTTTTGGTATTTCATCACGGTGCTGCCTTGCTGAATTAAAATATTTCTCTATAGATTTTAATTCGTTATTATTTATCCAACTTTTAACTTTCTTTAATTCGTATTCAAATCCTTCAAGAGCATTTAGAATTTGATTTTTATTTTTAATTATTACTGATTCCCAAATATTAAAATCACTTGAAGCAATACGAGTCATATCTCTAAAACCGCCGGCTGCTAAATCCAAAAAGTTATAATCATCTGTTTTTAAACTTGCAGAATTAACCAAAGCGACTGCTAATAATTGAGGCAAGTGGCTAACGCTCGCCGCAATTACATCATGCTGTTTTGCCGGAATATGAAGAATGTGAGAGCCAAGCAATTCAATAATTCTTTTAAAGTCTTGATGTTTTTTATCCAAATTCAAATCTTCGGTAACGATATAAACAGAATTCTCAAAAAGCAATGGGTCGGAATTATCAAAACCGGCGACTTCTGTTCCGCTCATTGGGTGTCCACCAATATAAATTCCTTTACGGCTATTTGTTTCCCATTCCTTTTGCATAATGTTTTTATCGCCGGAAACATCCGTGAGAATTGTATTCTCATTTAAAAGCGGAGCTAATTCTATAAATAATTTTAAATTTGTTTCTTGTGGAAGGCACAAAAAAATTAAATCTGAATTTATAGAATCTTTTGCATCAGAAAGAATTTCATCGATAACTTTTTGAGAAAATGCTTTTTCAAGAATTTTTAGATCATCAAAAGCTGAAATAAAAAAATTGCGGTCACTATTTTTTAACGCCTTAGCAATAGAACCGCCAATTAGTCCTAGTCCAATAATGGAAACTTTCTCAATAATTTTTGCCATCAAGGTAAAGTAAAAAGTATAAAAATTTTATATAGTTTTTCCAATTGCATTTGCGATTGCACGTAATTCATCCATTAGTCCAATAAAAGTATCTGGCAATAATGCTTGCGGTCCATCCGATAAAGCATTCTCCGGATCGTGATGAATTTCAATCATTAATGCATCAGCACCGGCAGCAACTGCAGCTCGTGCCATTGGCGGAACTTGATCTCTTAATCCAGTTGCATGTGATGGATCAGCAACAACCGGTAAATGACTTTTTTTATGTACAATTGGAATTGCAGATAAATCAAATGTGTTTCTTGTATATGTTTCAAAAGTACGGATTCCTCTTTCACAAAGAATTACATTACGATTTCCTCCAGCTAAAACATATTCAGCCGACATTAACCATTCTTCAATTGTTGCGGCTAAACCTCTTTTAATCATAACCGGAACTGTACTTTGAGATAATTCTTTTAGCAAAGAATAGTTTTGCATATTTCTTGCACCTAATTGAAAAATATCTGTGTACTTTGCAATCAATTCAATTTGATCAATTTGCATAACTTCAGTAATTACGAGAAGTCCATACTGATCAGCAGCTTGGCGCATTAATTTCAATCCTTCTTCTCCTAATCCTTGGAAGGAATATGGTGATGAACGAGGCTTAAAAGCTCCGCCTCTTAAAATTTTTGAGCCGGATTTTGCTACAACTTCAGCAAGTTTAAAAATCTGTTCTTCACTTTCTACAGAGCATGGACCAGCCATTACAGCAATTTTATTTCCACCAATTTCCACATCTTTAATTTTTAGAACAGTTTTTTCTTCTTTAAAATTTCTGCTTGCCAATTTAAAAGGAGAAGTTATTCTATAAACATCGGCAACGCCTTCAAGAATTCTAATTATTCTTGTATCAAATCCGGGCTTAACACCAATTGCTCCTAGAATTGTTCTCTGAACACCAGCCGATTCATGAATTTGAAATCCAAAATCCTCAAGGTGTTTTTTTATATTTTTTATTTGTTCTTCAGTGGCATTGTTCTCTAAAATTACTACCATTTTCTTTTATCCTTTATGTGTTTTAATCGTGATATATTTTTTCGCCGGCTGTAACTGCCAAATCCAAATAATCATCTTGTGTTGGAATTGCACAAGAATAATCTGCACTGTATGCACAGTATGGATTAAATGCTAAATTAAAATCAATAGTGTAAATATGATCTTTGTTTGGATCAAGTTCAAATGATAAATAACGACCAACTCCGTAAGTTTTTCTGCTTGTTGTTTTATCAGTGAACCAGATACTATAATATACAGAACTATCTTGTCCCATATTTGCATACAAATTTAGTTTGTAATCTTTTCCATCTTTGTTAAAAGTGAGATATCCAAATCTAAGTGCAGCTCTTTCTTCACCTTTTGTACCAAAAACCGGAACATCAACTTTATCGTTGTATTCTATTATTTTACTTTTAAAAACAAATGATGGATCAACATCAAAATAATTTAATCCGCTAAATTCTATTTTGCTTTTAAAATTAAATGGAGAATTAGGATCATCCTTCATCCATTCATCAATTACATTTCTTTTTTCTTCAATAGATTTAATATATTCTTTTTCTTCTGGAGTATAATTATCGCAACCGAAAATGTAAAATAATAAAAACAATGTTGAAAATATTAATAGTCTTTTTTTCATTAAGTATCCTTTTTTACTTTTTTCTTTAATTCACTTAATCGTTTCAGAGCTTCAAGCGGAGTCATATCATCAACGGAAATATCTGCAATTTCATTTCGTAATTCATCATCTTTCATTTCGAAAAGACTAATCTGATATTCATTTTGTTTGAACTTCTGAATTTTTTGTTTCTTGACTTCATACGGAGTTAATTCTTTATCTTCCAAATTTATCAAAATTTGTTTTGCTCTTTTTGTAACAAAATCCGGCATACCAGCCATTTGCGCAACTTGAATTCCATAACTATG
>JBGSKB010000206.1:0-6333 GCA_041741395.1 Melioribacteraceae bacterium | reverse complement strand
AAATTGCAAGTTCTATTTTTAATAATATTTTTTTATTTCTTAAAAGAATTACAAAAATTAACAACACAATTATAATTAGAACTGTAAAATCGGAAATAGAAAATTTTTCGATTGTAGAATTTATAACAAATTGTGCGGAAGAAAATTTATCATATTTAACAAATTTGAAGTTGGAAAAACTTACCGGAAATGTTTCCTACCCAATTGTATTTGCAATTAAGTTTACTGAATTATCCGGTGGAAATTTTGAATTTTTTCAAGATATTGATAATACATTAAAAATAGTTCTTAGTGTGCCAAACCAATAATTATAACACAATTGTATTAATTCCAAAAACAAAATTATTCTTACCTCTATAATTTAATTTCCATGTAAACTCAAAACTCATAGGAATTAGCAAATGTCCCAAACTAAATCCTAATTCATAAAAAGGTTTTTTGAAAATTGCTGAATTGTGCATTAGAATATTTTTACTTTGATCTGAAATATTTGTCATTGCCATATTTAAATGAACTGCAAACTGCAATTGCAAATCTTTGATAAATGGAATTTGTGCCAGTGTAAATAATTCATCTCCAAAATTATGTTTTAAGAAAACTTCAGTTGCATCATCGCCAAAAACTTCTCCAATTCGTATTGTTCTAAATGAATTATTTTTTCCGGCAGAACTAATATTTCCAGGCAGCGCATGCAGCATTTGGAACGGAACTGAACCATTTGAGAAAATTTTATTTGCGTAAAATTCCAACATCCAATTATCTGCTGTCGGAATTGTGCCGTAAGTACTAAGTTCAAAAATAGAAAAATCATTTTCACTTTTTAAAAGTTTCTCATCGCTTATTTGTGCAGAACCTTCAAAAATTATGTAACTTCTTCTTGAAATTCTTCTTCTAAAAAAACCGTCTTCAATAAATTTTCTAAAATCCAAAGTGAAATTTGCGGTAATTGCATTTGTCTTACTATTGTAAATAGATTTGTTTTCACTGTATTTTTTGCTTGGAAAGAAAAATGAAAAAACAGAATTGTTTTGTGCCGATTTATCTGTTCTATTTATAAATCCCACACCAAGTTTTAAGATGGGGAAAATTTCAGAATTAATTTCTGCATCAAATCCGTTTGTATAATAATAATCTCTGAAATCATATTTAGTAAAAAGACTTAAAATTGTTGATGTGAATTTGTTGTAATTATCAGATGCGCCAAATAAATCTGTTATTTTATCATACGCATTAAATTTGATTGTTGTTGTTCTCAGTTCACCAATTTTGTAATTTGCAAAAAACCTTTTCTTAAACTTCTTATCAGAAAAACCATAACTGATTTCTGCATTTCCATTCAATCTTTGTTTTTCTGCATCTGAAAAATACAAATCCAAATTTAAAGCGTGACCTTCAACTTTATTAAAGTTGTAAAAATTTATTGGTCCATTTATAGAAAAATTGTCACTTAGTTTTATTTCTTGGGAAAGTAAATTTATTTCTTCGCCCAATTCTGCATTGGCTTTCTTAATACTATCAATTCTTGTATAAGCAAGAGTTTCTTCAACAGTATTCGGAATTGATTGAATTGAATTCCAATAATCATCATTTTTTTTATCGGCTTCTGGCAGAACGGAAATCAATGTATTATCAAAAAAATCATCTTCAATATTAGTATTGATTTCGTAATTATTCATTATTGTGTTAAGTTCAAAACCAAATTTTGCTAAGCCTAAATAATTTCCATTTGCAAAAATTCTGTAATCAACCGGAAGCATAATTCCATCTTGAATTTCTGAGAATTGCTGAAAAACTTTTACATTATCAAAAAGTCCGCCAGGATTAGCCATTCTGTTAAGATTTACATCAACTTTTAACAAATTGTAAGTGCTGTCTTCAATAAATAAATTTCCGTAAAATCCGGGGTCTGCGGTATTATCCGTAGAAAAATAAATTTGGAAAACTTTTCTGCTGTCTATCGCAATTTCTTTTTCGATATAAAAATAATAATATGTTAAAGCTTGTTTGGATATTGGACTCGGAATCATTTTGTTAAGAAATGCTAATTTGTCTTCGTAAAAACTTTGAAGAATATTTCCACCGGTTAAAATATTTATAAGCGGTGGAGTGTTTGCTGATTGTTTTCTTGCAACAATAAAATATTTTCTATTATCCGGAGCTTTAAAAAATCCGCGACTTTCATTTTCTAAAATTCCGGTAATTTTAACTTCTCCCGTATCTTTTGAAGATAGTGAAAAACTTCCGCTTTGAAAATCTTGAGTAGTTTTAATTAATCCTTTTGTGTAAGCTGAATATTTATAATCAGAAATTTTACTTTTAATTTTTTCTTTTGTTACAATAGCTTTTTCAATTATATCATATGCGGGATTTCTACCTGGTTTAACTGTAACTTCTGCTAATTTTAATTGAATTGGATTTAAAAAAATATTAATGGTTTTGTCAGAATTCAAATCTATTTTTATTGTATCTGATTTATAACCAAGATACGAAGCAATTAAAGAATAATTTCCATTGGGAAGATTTAATTTAAACTCACCGGAAATATTTGTGGAAGTTCCAAATCCGGAATTCTTAACCTTTAAATTTGCATAACCCAAACCGAGTTTTGTTTGATTATCATAAACAAATCCATTAACTGAATATTTTTGTGCGGATATTTGTAATGATAAAATTACAAGAAAAATTAAAATGTATGGAAGGTTTTTAGACTTCATGATTTTGATAATTTATATTTTAGTTTCTCTAAGATAAGAAATTTTATAAAATATTAAATTATCGATTTAAGAGATGATTTAAAAAATTATTAGATTAAATTTTATTCCAACCAAGAAAGAATTTTAAAAGTACTCGTGCTTGGAAAATATGGCGGTACTTTTCTTAAAAGTCTGCTATCATATTTATAATTTTTCTCTTTAAATCCGGAGATTGCTTTAACTTTTCCAGTCCATCTATCAACTTGAAATGTTCCCATAGCTCCTCTTTTTGCTTGTGTAATTCCCCCAATTAAATTTACTGAGCTTCCTACAGCTCTGGTATCATAATTTTCAGCCATAAAAGAACCATCTTCACAATAAATTGCTGCATGGATATCGATATTTGTTTTATTTGCTAAATTATCTGAAATCAAAACATTATTTTGTGAAATAATTCCAAGTAAATCTGGAGAAGTATCATATTTATCCATTGGATCGGGAACATCAGAATAAACAATATCATTCTCTATATAAACATTTTTATTACTTCCAATAGACCATTTTCCCTTAACAGTACCTTCAATTCTAATATCAGCATTTTTTGCATAAATAATTCCATTAGGTGCAAGATCACTGCCTAAAACAGTTTTATATTTTTTGGGTTTGGTTGTTGAAAATTTAATACTATCGCCTTTGAATTCAACATAAATTTCACTACCGTTTAATACACAACCCCCAGCACTTGCAGAAGCTGCTAAGTTTGTAATTCCATCGGTGGGAATTTCAATTGTTGTTCCCGGAGAATATGTTCCAACTATTGTCGGGGCATCAGTAGCTTTGTTGGTATAATATTTCATAGTTCCGCCATGGGAGGTTGTTGGTCCGGCAAAATATGGATGATCTTTAACCTGTATTTTATCATTTGTATGAAACGGACCCCATACAGAATCTGCTCCGGTCCACCAGATATCACCTTCAACATCGGAAAAATATGCATATTGAGAAAAACTAGCCATTGCAATCTTAACTTCAATTGTTTTGGATTTTCCTTGATGAGTTCCAGTTGATGTAACAATTTTAATATCAGCGGAATCTTTAACTGAAATTACGAGATTATCAATTCCATTAAAACTGTATGGAGAAGAACTTGGATCCCAACTTGAAGACCTCGATAAATTACTTGCAGCAAAATTTACTCCGCTTCGGGCAATTTCTTTTGCTAATGAATTTTCATAGTATCCAGCAGAATTATCAACCGCGGTTGTCGAAATACTATTCATATTTAACCCGATAATTAAAATAATTGCACTATAACCAAGAACCAATATTAATGTTGCTTTTCCGCCCATTTTTTACCTACTCATATTTTTTGCGGCAACTCTTATTTGTCGCCAAAAAATTGTTGGATATTTTTCCGAATGAATTTTTTCATCATTCCCTGTATCATAACCGTAAGAATCTTCAACTTTAATATCAATCTGAACATACGAAATTAATTTTGTATCAATAGGATGCGAAAGTTCATTTCCCATATTATCAAAATAGTTTAATCTAAATTCTGTTATTCCTAAATTACTGCCGTTTTTAGTTTCACCTTTTGCATATCTATATAGTAGTCTGTCATAAGGATTAGGTGTAGAAGTTATTGTTGGACCTAATTCATAGGTTAAGATATCTTTAGTTCCATCACCTCTAATATTTTGAAAACCTTGTGCAAAATCTGTTTTAAATGAAATTTTTGTTGAATCTGCATAAACAATCATATCTTCAGGTGCTTCAATACTATCTGCATTTTCACAGTATCCAATTCTTGCAAAATCGTGTTCTATCAATTCTACAATTGAAACCAAATTTTGCTGAGCAATTAATTCATTTTGGAATTGATTTGATTTCTCTGAAGAATTTAAAATTAAAGCTCTTACAGATAGCATAACCATTCCACCAATTATTGCAGCGCCTAATATATCAATTAACGTCGAAAAGCCCATTTTATAACATCACCCATTGACTGAATAAACTAGTTATTGTCATTGTATCTGGTTTATCTGTAAAATGATTGAAGAGTGTTGGACTCGTTATTCTTACTGTTACACATTTATTAAAAGATTTTGAAGTTGTTACTTGCAAATCATCATTCATATAATCAACATTGACATAAGAAGTAAACTCTCCCATATGTGGTATAGTATCAATTTTTACTAGATTGTTATAATCATCAACATCATCAAAATTGGGATAGTTTTCCCCAGTTTCTTTTCCCAAAGTCGAAGAAAAATTATTTGCAGATAGAATTTTAGTCCCTTTAATAATTTCTTCGTCATAAGCTTTTCCGCTAATTTCATCTAAAATAGATTGTGCAACAGAAGTTGCCAAAATAAATTCTTTATTATAAATCATATTATCTTGTGTTGTTAGTGACGCCCGATTATGATTTAGCGTTGTTATAACAACCAATGTTAATGCAGCAATCGTAATTAACATCTGTCCGGTGTTCATAAAGTTATTTTTCTATTAATTATAAACATTATCGAAAAGTATTTGTTTTAAATTAACCGAATTGATATAAGTCAACCCAAAACTTGTTTTAATTTTTTGTTTTGAAAAAGAAATTGTAATAGTCTATTCTAACCAAGAAAGGATTCTGAAAGTACTTGTGCTAGGAAAATATGGAGGAACCATTCTTTGTAATCTGCTATCATAACGATAATTTTTAGCAAATCCACTTTCCGGATTTCCAGAACTTATATTAAAAGTGCCGACCCCTTGTCTTGTTTTTTGCGTAACACCGCCAACTAAATTGATATATCCGTTAACGGGTCTTGTTTCAAAATCTTCAGCTTGGAAACCCCCATCTTCCACATAAATTGATGCGTGAATATTTATATCACTCGCATTTTCTGCATTATTTGTTATATAAACATTTTCTTTAGAAAGGATTCCCAATAAATCATTTGAAGGATCCATTTTATCTGTATAATCTGGGACATCACTATATACAATATCATCATCTAAATAAACTGACCGATTTGATCCTACCGACCATTTTCCTGTAACTGTTCCTTTTAATCTTAAATTTCCATTATTCACAAAAATTAATCCGGATGGAGATAAATCACTTCCTAAAACTGTTGTATATGCATCAGCGGCATTATATTTATATCTTAAACTATCTCCGGCAAATTCTAAAAAAACTTCTGAATGACCGGTAAAAATATATCCGCCAGCTCCCGAAGCTTTGGTGGATAAACCAGAAATTCCATTGGTTGGAATTGGAATTGTTAAACCGGGATTATAATCACCAACAATTACTGGTTCATCTGCAGCTGCAGCGCTTTGGTAAATTAATGAACCACCGTGAGAAGTTGAAGGTCCGTTAAAATACGGATGTTTTGAAACTCTTAAAACATCGTTTGTATGAAATGGTCCCCAAACAGAATCTTTTTTCGTCCACCAAATTTCTTTTCCAAGTGGAGCTTCTTCGTCTGAAAAATATGCAAATTCAGAAAAACTTGCTGCTCTTACTTTTATTTCTATTTGTTTTGTAATACCTCTATATTCGCCAGTTGCAGTAATTGTTTTTATTTCACCGGTATCTTTAACACTAATAACCAAATTTTCTTCTCCGTTAAAACTGTATGGA
>JBGSKB010000205.1:0-6907 GCA_041741395.1 Melioribacteraceae bacterium | reverse complement strand
CTTCAGTATTTTTTTCAGTTTTAACATTTGAATGTTCTTTCTCAGAAATAACTTTTTGATTTAATTTAATTGGCTCATTTATACTTTTTACTTCTTTATTAGGCGCATCACTTTGTTTTGTTATTTCACTTTTGAAAGTTTCGGAAATTTTCACTTCGCTATTTTGATTTTTAATCTCTTGAGGTTCAATTTTTGTTTCTAATTTTACTTCTTTTGGCACTTCTTTATGATTTACAGTTTTTAACTCAATTTCATTTTTCTGCACATTAATATTTTTATGAGTTTTGCTGCTTTCGCCATTTTCATTTATATCTTTTTTATTCTGAATGATTTCATCTTTTTGAACATCTACATTTTTATGAGTTTTGATAGTTTCACTATTTTCATTTATGGCTTTTGTATTTCTAATAATTTCATTTGGCTGAGTATCAACTTTTGCAGATTTTTTAGAATCTACTTCGGTTATTTCATTTTTACCATTTACAAATTTTTTGAAATAATCTTGTGTTTGATTGTTAAGCTTTTGCTCTTTACTATTTTCATTAGAAACACTTTTTTCATCAACTTTAACATTGGGATTTTCTTTTACCTTAATTTCTGAAGCGGATTTTACTTCTGTTTTTTCTTCCTTAACTAAATTTATTTCTCCATTTGCCTTAGTAACATTTTTCTGAATATCCAAAATCTTTTCCGATGTTTTTGTTCCGGCAATAACATTTTCTGATTTCAAATTGACTTTTTGTAAATTATTTTCATTTACTATTTTTTCTAACTTCAAATTTGATTTGGAATTATCCGCAGCAATTTTATTTTCATTATTGGAAACATTTTGATTGGTAATTTTTAAATCAGATTTTAATTGATCATTAATTTTTGGTTCAATCTGATTTATTAAATTCAATTTTGGATTACTAACTTTAATACTTGCTTCAGAATTATTTAGAACATTTTTCAACAGTCTAAATTGTGATTTATCAGATTTATAAATTTCATTAAAATTAATTTTTCTCAAATCCGGATCAATTCTATTGTCTTTAATTTTTTCTTTGGAACTGATTTCACCAAGTAAATTATCTTGCTTTTTTACGATTGTAATTTTTGTAACACTAAACTCTTTATCTAAAGAATTCTTCAATGTTTCAAGTTTGTTCGAATCATTAGAATTACTTTTTATTTCTTGAATTATGTTAGCATTTGGTAAAGTTTCCGAAGACTTCGTTTTAAACTCACTTGGAATAAAGCTAATTTTTTCAAGAGGTATATTTACCGAGAAATTATTTTTATTTGATGCAACTAAATTTGTATTTACAAGTTCGAGTTTTAGACTATCTTTATTATCTCCAACCAATGTTGAAATGTTCTGCTCGGAATTTTTAAAAGAATAAACTGAAAGAGTTGGTTTAAAATTATTCTGTTCTTCACTCTGAGATTTTATCGAATTGTAATCAATCGGAATTTTTATTGAAGATAAATTTTTGTTTACTGAATCTGATACTTCTTTATTTTCTGTACCTTTAAAAAGTGATAAAAGTTTTGATTTTTCCGGAACAACTAAAGTTTGTACAATTACTTTTTCCGCCGTTTGTTTTGCATCGGTTTCTTTTAACAATTCAATATTTACAGCAGATTTTAAATCTTCCAAATGAAGAAATAATCCGGTCTCTTGTGTCAAATTCTCACTTAGAATTTCTTCACCAACTAAACCATTTATAAATTTTTCTAAATCACCTTCAAGCGGTTCTTTGCTTATGTAGGAAATTATTTGATCTTTATTTAATACAATACTATCACTTACTAAAAGTTCAGCAATTTCCGGCGGTAAAATATCGGCAAGATCAAGCTTCACTTTCTCACTATCTTTTTCACTAAGTTCAGTAAGTTTTATTTGTGTGCTTGAGTTTTCAATACCGGCAATAATTGGTAATTGATTTTTTACAATTCCTTCCAAATCTGTTTCTAATAATTTTTTCTGTTCTCTATCAGAATTCATAACAACTTTTACAATATCAGAAAACAAATATTTATTGTTTGAAAGTTTACCCGGTTTTGCAACCAGCATTTGATTGTTTCCGGTTTCGCTGAAGTATAATGGGTTAAATATCATTATTGTGCCTTTGTTAATCTTTGAACTGTTTCTATTTCTAAATTAGAGAGAATTTCTGCCGCCTTTTTTTGTTTCATGGAATAAATAATATCTCTAGCTTCATCTTCCGGCATTGATTTAATATATTCCGCTGCTTTATTCGCTTCCATTGCTTCGTAAAGTTTAATCGTTTTCTTCAACCAATCTTGGTATTTACCGTTGCTTTTTTCATTCATTCGTTTTTTTAAACTTTCAATTTCTTTATCTTTCTCAGAAAGTTTCTGTTCGAATTCAAAAATCTTAGTGGAATCAACTTTGTTTTCAGTAGTATCATTTTGCGTAATTAGTTTTGTAGAATCTGCATGTACTAATTTAAGACTATCGCTTACAGCCAAGCTATCTGCATGAATTGCAGCTGCAAGACTATCTTGCATAGCTTTTTCAAATGCAGCTTTGTCTCTAAAATCAAATTTGAACATATCAACATACTTATTACTGAAAGTGTAGATTCCAAATGTTGTACCTATAAAAGCAGCTATAAATAAGACTGAATAAATAATTGTATTTTTCACTTTATTACCTATTAAATTCCTTGACTGCAATTTCGTCTAATTCTATTTGCTCAAGTTTATCTTGAGTTTTGAAATATTCCATTCTGTGTTTTTCTTCAAGTTTTTCAAATGTTTTCGTTTCTTTTGATTTTTTAATTAACTCTTTTATTTTTTTTTCTTTCTCAATATTTTTTTTTGATAACTCTTTCCGCAACAAACCAATTTGTCTCTCTAAATAATTTTCATGCTTAGCATAAAACTGAAGATCATTAATTTTAATTGTGCTGTAAGTAAGTTTTTTCAATTTCGTTTCTTTTAATTCCAATTTTAAAGCTTCAATTTCTTTTTTTAGTCTTTCTATTTCTAAGTTGATTATAGAAAGTTCTTTCATTACAATTTTTTCAAATCTTTCTTTAATTGATTTTATTGTTTCAAATTTATATTTAAATTTTGCCAATTATTATCCTAACGGTTTTTCAATTAAATTATAAAGTCTGTTTACAGTATCTGAATAAACTGCTTCTTCATTAATTCCTTGTTTAAGAAAACTCCTTAGTCCACCAATCTTATTAAGCGCATGATCTATTTGCGGATTACTTCCTTTAACATATGCTCCAATATTTATTAAATCTTCTGCTTCGTTATATGCTGAAAGTATTTCATTAAATTCTTGAGATCTTCTTCTATGATCTTCCGGAACAATATCCGGCATTACTCTGCTGATACTTTGCAGCGGATCAACTGCTGGATATTGTCCTTTGTTTGCTAATTTTCTTGTTAGAACAAAATGTCCATCGAGTATTGATCGAACACTGTCTGCAATTGGATCGGTCATATCATCGCCATCTACTAACACAGTATAAAATCCGGTAATACTTCCTTTGGTTGATGTTCCGGCTCTTTCAAGTAATTTTGGTAAAACTGCAAATACTGAAGGCGTGTAGCCTTTTGTAGTTGGAGGTTCGCCAATAGTA
Source organism: Melioribacteraceae bacterium (assembly GCA_041741395.1). GTDB lineage: Bacteria > Bacteroidota > Ignavibacteria > Ignavibacteriales > Melioribacteraceae. The sequence continues at coordinate 3,299 of JBGSKB010000205.1, read as the reverse complement.
ATTCCAACTTCTCTTTGCGCATGAGCAAAACGAGTTACTGAATCCATCATTAGAACAACATCTTTTCCTAAATCTCTAAAATATTCAGCTATTGTCGTTCCAATGTATGCAGCTTTTATTCTTGCTAATGATGGCTTATCACTTGTTGCAACAATAATTACTGATTTTTTTAATCCTTCTTCACCTAAATCTTTTTCGATAAATTCACGTACTTCTCTTCCGCGTTCACCGACTAAAACTATAACACTTACATCTGCAGTTGTATTTCTTGCAATCATTCCTAACATCACACTTTTGCCAACACCGCTTCCGGCAAAAATTCCAACTCTTTGACCTTTACCAACTGTAAGTAATCCATCAATAGCCCGAACACCGGTTTGAAGCGGTGTATCAATTCGTTTTCTTGTAAGTGGATTTGGCGGATCTCTATGTGTATTTTTTACTATTGAATAATTTATATCTCCCTTATCATCAATTGGATTTCCAAATCCGTCAATTACTCTTCCCAATAATTGATCGCCAACACCAATTGAAAAACTTTTCCCTGAAGATACTATTTGACAAGATGGCGCAATATTTTGAATATCTCCCAATGCTATTGAAAGAACTTTTCCATCCTTAAATCCAACTACTTCAGATTTACAAATTTCATATCCGGTTCTGTCTATTACCGAACAAATTTCACCTAACGAAACATTTGGTCCAACTGAAACAATTACAAATCCAATTACATCTGTTACTTTCCCATTTATTTTTATGGGATCAGTTACATCAATAATTTGATTGTAGGTTTCTATAATATTCTCAATCACATCATTCATTCAGTTTCACTTTTTGTAAGTTTGCTTTCTAAAATTTTTAATATTTCGTTCAATTGACTATCAATTCTTGCATCCAAATTTCCAATTTCGGTTTCTATTAAACATCCGCCTTTTGTAATACTTTCATTTTGCTCAAATCTTATTTTAGAAATACCAATACTGCTCAAATATTCTTTGCTTGTTTTCTCAACAATTTTATATTCAGCTGGATTTAGTTTAATTGTAATTTCATTTGCGCCAATCACTTTGCTTAAGTTTTGTTCAAGAATTTCTGTTATTATACTTTTTTGTTCAATTTCTCTTTTAATTATTTTTTCAGCAATTTTTTGTGAAACATTTATAACTATTTTGTGAAAATTATTTTCATATACTTTTATTTTATCTTCAAAAGTTTTTAATACTTTATAAAATTCTTTTGCTTGCTCTATTAATTCTTGATTATGTTTTTCATTTAAAGAATCTTCAGTTTTTTGTTTACCTATTTCAATCCCTTTTTTAAATTCATTTTCAAGCTCAATTTTATGCGCATTTTCTATTTTTTCTTTTTCTAATAATTCCGCATAGTCACAAAAAGCTTTATTGTCTTCATCCTTCTTTTGAATAATTGCTTTTAGATTTCTTGATTTTATATTAAGTCTAATTTTGTCAGACATAAACTTCTTCGGATCCGCCGCCTCTAAAACTGATTGTAATTTCTTCTTGTTCTTCTAATTTTTTAATCTGATCAACAATTCTGCCTTGTGCAGCTTCAACTTCTTTAAGTTTTACCGGTCCCATAAATTGTAATTCTTCTTTTAATAAATCTGCAGCTCTTTCCGACATGTTTCCAAAAACTTTTTCTTGAACTCTTTCTTCGGCAACTTTAAGAGCCAATGCCAAATCTTTTCTATCAACTTCTTTAAGAATGCGTTGAATATCTCTATCTTGTAAATGAATTATGTCATCAAATAAGAACATTAATCTCTTTATTTCAAATGCAACATCTTCATCTTTATTTTCAATTGCGGCAATTATTTCTTTATTCATTGTGATGTTTATTCTATTAAGAATATTGGCAACACTTTTTGTACCGCCTAATTGTCCCATTGTTTGGTTAATTGAAAAACCGGCAAGTTCATCAACAACTTTTTCAATTTGTGTTAATGTCTGAGGTGAAATTTTTCCTAATGTTGCAATTCTATAAATTACATCTGTTCTAATATCTTCCGGAAGTTCAATCAGTGCTTCTGCTGTTTGATCAGGATTTAAATGTGATAAAATTAAAGCAATAGTTTGCGGATGTTCTTTATTTAAAAAATTTACAAGCTGAGTTGAATCAGCTTTTTTGAGAACATCAAAACCATGTAGTGTTGTTAGATTTTTAACTTTTTCAATTACTTCCATCGCTTTGGATAATCCGAAGGATTTTTCCAAAACTTGTTGTGCATAATCCAAACCGCCTTCAAGAACATATTCTCTTGCTGTTACTAAATCGTGGTAATCATCAATAACTTGTTCAACAATGTGAGAGGGAATATTTTTTACTTTTGAAATTTCTGCTGATATCGATTCAACATCCGTCGGTTCCAAATATTTAAATACTTGAGAAGCAGTTTCAACATTTAATGCAATTAAGAGTAATGCTGATTTTTGAATGCCATTAAGATCTTTTTTGGTAATTCCGGCAGTTTTTATTTGTTCACTAGTATTCATCTTCTTTCAACCATGAGTTTATTAATTTTGCAGCTTCAGCAGGATTTTTACCTACGTAATTAATAATTTTATCTTGTTTCATTTTTTTCATTACCGCTTCATCAGTTATTTCATCTTCTATATCGCCCATTTCAAAAAGAGTTTTTTTGTTTTTCTTATTTTTTTTGAGTGATAATCCGGGGTCCCAAACAGGTGCTTCCATTGCATGTTCAAATGAATTCTCAGTAAAACTTCCGCCACCTCCGCCAACTGTTCCAATCATAATTTTCTCCTCTTTTAGTTTTCCTAATAGAGTTTTTAGAATGAACAATGCTCCAAGAATACCAAGAAGCGGTAATAAATAATTCATGTATTCACCTACATTATCAAGCGGTGAAATACCAAACCCATCTTCAGATTCTAAATTGTTTGTTTCAAATGGAATACTCACAATGGATATTTCATCATTTCGTGTTGGATCAATTCCAACTGCTTGACGTAACAACAATTCAAGTTGCTGCAATTGTTCTTCTGTTCTTGGCTCGTTAACAATTGTAGTTTCTTCTCCATTTTGAACTTCTGATTTTACTCCATTTATTACCGCAGCCAGAGTTATTCTTTTTATATTTCCGGTTCCAGCAATCATATGTTCAATAGTTTTGCTCAATTCGTAATTTGTTGTAGAAGTTTCTGTAAATACTGCGTTTGAATCGCTTAAGCTTTTTCCACTGCTTGTATTTCGAGATGTTTGTTCACTGACTGCTACTTGTGATTCTGGATCGTAAGTTTCCAAAGTTTTTTCAAGTT
>JBGSKB010000204.1:0-4141 GCA_041741395.1 Melioribacteraceae bacterium | reverse complement strand
GTGCTTGATTACGAAGCCGCGAAAAAACATCCTGAATGGGCAGTAATAAATAAAGATGGAAAAGTCAGCGAAACAAATATTTCAGTTATGAGTCCGTATGTTGATCAATTACTAATTCCTCAGTTCAAAGAGCTCATTGATAATTACGGAATTGACGGTGCTTGGGTTGATGGTGAATGCTGGGCTTTGGGTTTGGACTACAGTAAAAATATGCTTGATGCATTTCAGAAGGAAACCGGAATTGCAAATGTTCCATATAATCTGAAAGATAGCGGTATGCAAGAGTTTAGAACATTTAATAGAAATTCTTTTAGAAAATACGTTGCACATTATGTTGATAAACTTCATAAATATAAACCAAATTTTCAAATCACAAGCAATTGGGCTTTTTCTTCTCTTATGCCCGTACCGATTGATGTAAATATAGATTTTATTTCCGGCGATTTTGATCCTAATAATAGTTTATATAGTGGATTGTTTGAATCGAGATGTATTGCTTCTCAAGGAAAGCCGTGGGATTTAATGGTCTGGAGTTTTACACATGATGGTGAAGGAAGCTTTGTCCATAAATCTCCGGTACAGCTAAAACAAGCTGCAGCAGCAGTAATTTCAATGGGTGGGGGATTTCAAGTCTATTCAACTCAAAATCGAGATGCATCTATTAAACCTTGGCTTTTGGGGCTGTTAAAAGATGTAGGAAATTTTTGTCGTGAACGACAACCATTCTGCCAATATGCAAAACCGGTTCCGCAAATTGCATTGTTGTATTCTACCGCAAATTTTGAAAAAAATTCACCGTCGCTTTATTCCAGTTCTGAGAAAATTTCAGATCCATTAAAAGGAATGTTGAATCTACTTCTTGATAGTCAAAATACCGTAGAAATTTTAATGGAACATCATTTAGAAAAAAGGATAAATGAATATCCATTAGTTGTAATTCCCGAAGTTCAATTTTTGACCAGTGAATTTAAAAATGTTTTGCTTCAATATGTAAATAACGGAGGCAATCTGTTGATAGTTGGAGCTGAAGCAACTGCTATGTTTTCTGATCAGTTAGGAGTTGAAATTATTGACACAGTTTCTATTGCAAATAAAAATATTGCGTGGGAAAAAGATTTGGCGGGAGTTAGGGGATTGTATCAGCCAATTAAACTTAGATCAACAACTGAATCATTCGGTAAAATATTTAATGAACCGGATTTTAGATTTGCATCTTCACCGGCGGCAACAATAAATACTTACGGTAAAGGAAAAATTGCCGGAGTTTATTTCAGCATTGGTAAAAATTATTTGAGAATGAATAATCCAATTTACCGTAATTTTATAAATGCGTTGGTAAGAAAATTATTTCCAAATCCCAAAGTTGAAATCAAAGGTAATGAAAATGTTGTATTAACCGTAAATCAGCTTGAAAATAAATTAGCAATAAATATGATAAACTTATCGGGACCTCATGCAAACACGCGCATTGCCAGATATGATAGTATCCCATCAATCGATTCTTTAGAAGTAAAAATTAAAATGGATAATCGACCAACAAAAGTTACTCTTCAACCGGAAAATATTTCCTTGAGATATTCATTTCAAAATGGTGAATTAAAAACTACTGTTGATAAAATTGATATACATTCAATAATTGTAATTGAATAAAATGGACGATAAAATATTTTAAATCGAGAAATAAATTCAATAAAAAACTTTTGCAAGCAAAATGCAAATAAATAGATCTCCACAAAAATGTAATTATTTTTTAGAAAATTACTTTCTTTTCAGTTCATCAAATTTTCCCGGTGGCATTCCGCAATTGGAAAATATTCCACGAATTTCAGTTTCGGTTTTACAGTTTGTGTATTTCAAGAAATTCAAAAGGCTTAAAAAATCAGATTTATTATTTGTCCTAATAATTTCCCTAACTTTGTCACATAATTTTTGCATAACTATTTGTTTTAAAATTTAAAATTGTGATGAAAATTACAATTATCTTTGAAAAAAAGTAAAAGAAAAGTTTGTAGTTTTTGGTTAAGTTCCAGCAATAAAGTTATTGGCTTTGAGACAATTTCTGAGGGGCTGTTAAACAGTTCTTTAGTGCATCCAAGAGAAGTATTTCGAGGAACAATCATAGCAACTTGTAAAATTATTATAATTGCACACAACCGTCCATCCAGCAATTTAGAACCTTCAAGAGAAGATATTTCAATAATACAGAAATTGGTTGAAGCCGGAAAGATACCTGATATATCCGTGTTCCATATAATATTTACAGATATTGCATTTACATCATTTATTGTACAAAAACTTATTTAATTTATTTATATTGAAAGAAGTATCTTTATGACTATAAGTAAATCTTAATTTTTTCATCTATGTACAGTTGATTTTGTATTATGCAACAAATAATAGTAATCTTAAGGATTAAATAAAAATTAAATTCGTTTATGATAAGACAAATCTTACTTTTAATATTCAACTTATTGTTAGTTAGCATATCTGCTCAAACAAATGAAATTCATGTTACTACTAATGGTAGTGATTTAAATGATGGAACGATTTCGAGACCCTTCAAAACAATTAATCGAGCTGCAAAAAAAGCCATACCAGGTGATATAATTACTGTGCATGAGGGTATCTATAGAGAACAAATTATACCTCCTCGAGGTGGAAATTCCAATAAAGAAAGAATTATTTATCAAGCTGCTAAAGGAGAAAAAGTTGAAATTAAAGGTTCAGAAATAATTAAAGATTGGAGAAAGTCAATCAATGATACATGGGAAGTAAAGATTCCAAATACATTTTTCGGAAAATTCAACCCATATTATGATATAATTCACGGTGATTGGTTTTTCCCCACACCAAAAGATCGTATTTATCATACTGGAGCTGTTTATTTAAATGGTAATTGGTTAATGGAAGCATATAAAAAAGAAGATTTAGTGGGAGCAATTGATGAAAAAAATCTTCTCTGGTTCTCTGAAACAAATTCAGATACAACAACTATTTGGGCACAATTTTATAATGCAAATCCTAATTTAGAAACTGTAGAAATAAATGTTAGGCAGACTATTTTTTATCCGGATAGACCATTCATCAATTACATTTCCGTAAGTGGTTTTATAATGCAACATGCGGCTACAAATTGGGCGCCGCCAACAGCTGAACAAATGGGTCTAATTGGGACCCATTGGAGCAGAGGATGGATTATTGAAAATAATACTATTCAATATTCGAAGTGTGTTGGTATATCATTAGGTAAATATGGAGATAAGTACGACAATAAAAATACGGAATCTGCAGAAGGATATGTTGGAACTATTAATCGTGCACTTGAATTTGGTTGGAATAAAGGGACAATAGGCAGTCATATCGTTAAAAACAATACAATTGCCTATTGTGAACAGTCCGGTATTGTAGGAAGTTTGGGTTGTTCATTTAGTACAATATCCGGCAACACAATTCATAACATTTATGAAAGAAGATTATTTTCCGGCGCTGAAATGGCCGGTATTAAATTTCATGGAGCTGTTGATGTAATCATAGAAAATAATCATATATATTCGACAAATATTGGGATATGGCTTGATTGGATGGCACAAGGTGCACAAATTAATATAAATCTTATGCATGACAATCTGACTGATATTTTTCTTGAAGTTAATCATGGTCCAACAATTGTAAGTAATAATATTTTACTTTCTCCGGATAATCTTGTTTTGAATTCAAGCGGAGTAGCAGTTGCTCATAATTTATTTAGTGGAAAAATTGATGCATTATTTTACGACTCAAGATTAACACCATATCTTAAACCTCATTCAACTTACATTGAGTCCTTTTCAGATAATTCCAGCGGTGATATGCAATTTTATAACAATCTTTTTATAAATGGAAGCGATGCAACCCAATACAGCAAAGCACTATTACCGGTTATTTTTGATGGGAATGTATTTACAAATGGAGGTAAAAGACCAAATGCAGATTCAATTGAAAAGAAATATGGGGAACTAAATGAAAATGGAAAAGAGAAATTAAAAAACATTGAAGCTCATTCTGCAATTGAAAGAAATACAATAAATGCAACAAACATTGACTCAGATATGAAGTTGATTAAGGAAGGTGAAAGTATATTACTTGAAATGGCTATGAATCA
>JBGSKB010000203.1:0-8610 GCA_041741395.1 Melioribacteraceae bacterium | reverse complement strand
ATTACCGGTGAAATTAATGATAAAAAAATATTTTCAACAATAATTATTGAAAATGACACAAAAGGATTTACATCAATTCCGATGAAAGGAAAAATGATGTGGAGAGCTTCCAATACATCAGAATTATTTTTTGAGGACTGTAAAGTTCCAGAAGAAAATTTGTTAGGTTCTGTTGGTGAAGGATCTCACATTATGCTAAGCACTTTGGATAACGGCAGATTATCAATTGCAGCAATGGGTTTGGGACTTGCGCAAGGCGCTTATGAAATGGCATTAAAATATTCTAACGAAAGAAAACAATTTGGAAGAACAATTTCCAAGTTTCAAATTATTGCATTTAAACTTGCAGATATGGCTCTTAAAATTGAATTAGGAAGAAATTTATTATATAAAGCTTGTTGGTTAAAAGATTCAAGAAAATCTTTTGCAAAAGAGGCAGCAATGGCAAAACTTTATTGTTCGGAAATTGCTAAAGAAGTTGCCGATGAAGCTGTTCAAATTCATGGCGGATATGGATTAATGAAAGAGTATGATATTGAAAGATTTTACCGCGATCAGCGTTTGCTTCAAATTGGTGAAGGAACATCGGAGATACAGAGATTGATAATTTCAAGATATATTGGTTGCTAAAATATGTTTCAGTAATTAACTTTATATTCGTAAAAGATTGTTTTAAAAGTTTCAAAATATCCACTCAAAAATGAGTCAATAAAAATAGCTGAAAGGTATTTTAGTGAAAAATGTGTTTGTGATTTTGTTAGTTTTTACAACAATTGTGCTGGGCATTTTTTTGACTTACATTCTATATCAAGAAGTTGAACAACAAACTTTAGAAAATCATGAAAAGCAACAAAAAATTTTTCTTACCCAATTATCTATATCCATAGAAAATTATTTTATGGAGATATTTCGATCATTAGATTATTTTTCAAAAAAAGAAAATATTATTGAAATTAATGATGAAACTAAAGTTGAATTTAAAAATTTTTATGAAGTACATTTTAATGAATTGAATGCAATCACTCGTGTTTCTGAAGTTGGAAAATTATTACACACATACCCGTTTGTTGAATCAGTTATAAATTCCGATATTTCAACTCAACCACATAATAAAGAAATAATCGAAACTCACAAACCGGTAATAAGTGAAATTTTCACTTCGGTTCAAGGTTATAAAACTATTGCAATTGCATACCCAATTTTTAAGGATGAAATATATAAAGGTTCAATTTCACTTCTCTTAAAATTTGATAAAATGGTAAGCAATTTTATAAATCCAATAGTTGGTTTAAAAAATTTTACCGGTATAATTCTAAGTGAAGAAGGGAAAGAAATTTATTACATTGAAAAAAATAATTTTAATGAAAATGAATCCGATAGTATAAATAAACAATATTTAGAAAATAAATTATCAAATTTGTTACAAGGAAATATTAATAGATTAAATGATTCATTTAAATCTTCCATAAATAAAAATACTGAAAAAGAAATTGTTTATAGCAAAGTCAATTTGGGCAATACCTATTGGGTTGTTGGAGCAGTTTTAAATGTTTCAGATATTCTTGAGGTTAATAGAGGATTTATTACAAAATTGTCAGTAGTGTTCTTAACTGTTCTTATGTTTATTTCAGTTCTTGGTTATCTATATTTTAGCTCAGAAAATAAAAATGTGAAATTGCTTCAGTTAAAAGAGGAAAAATATAAAAATGAATTAATGAAAACTGTTGAAATTAGAACTGAAGAATTAAATAATTTGAACAAATCGCTTGAAGAAGATTTAAAATATAGAAAGCAAATTGAAAAGCAATTAATAACAGCAATTGAAAAAGCTGAGAAATCTGAAAAGATTAAATCGAATTTTCTTGCACAAATGTCACACGAAATTAGAACGCCCATAAACACAATTCTTAGTTTTTCAAATTTAATAAAAGAGGAATTAATTGATAAAGTTAGTGAAGAATTAAAATATGGATTTAGTGGAATCAATCGGGCCAGCAGAAGACTAATCAGAACAATAGATTTAATTTTAAATATGTCTGATATGCAAACCGGAACGCATGAATATCTACCAAGTAAATTTGATATTTCATTTATAATTAAAAAAATATTAGATGATTACAAAGAACAAATAAATGAAAAAAAACTTAAAATAATTTTTAATAATTCTGTTGAGAATACAGAATTAATTGCCGATTTATATTCAATTGAACAGATTTTTGCAAATCTAATTGATAATGCAGTAAAATATACAATTGAAGGTTCAATCAAAATTGATATTACGAAAAATGAAAATAATTTATTGCAAATTATTATTGCAGATTCCGGTGTTGGAATTTCAAATGATTATTTACAAAAAATATTTAGTGAATTTTCACAAGAAGATATGGGATATACAAGAAAATTTGAAGGAAATGGTTTAGGGTTAGCATTAGTAAAAAAATATTGTGAATTAAATAATGCTATAATTTCTGTTAACAGTGAAAAGGGGAAAGGGTCAACCTTTACTGTAACATTTATATATGTTAAATTAGAACAAATAGTAGATGCTTAGAAATCCAAATTTATTTTAAATAACTAAAGTGCAATAACTTCATTATCTGCCGAAAGAACAAATGTTTTTGATCTTAAAGGTTCTTTTATAATTAAAAATCTTCCATTTATTCCAATCTTTACACCCGGGAAAATCGTACCGTTTACAGAAATTTTAGAAGATGTTGGAACATAAATTTCATTTGTCAATTTTAAATTATATTCTTTTATACTTTCTATTTCTACCAATAAATTTTTGTGTTCATTTACTAATGTTCTTACTTTTTCTTTAAATTGATCATTCAATCTTTTCATCTGAGCAAATTCAAACAATACTTTATCTACTTCTTCAAGTTTTTTTCTTAAATCAGATTGTTTCTGCTTATTGTCAATAATTGAATTTCTTTTAAGATAATCAAAACCAACTTCTACAATTGTTTCAGATTCGCTTGAATTTCCTAAAGAAAATATTTCAATAAAATCTCCGGCAATTGTATGTCCGCCAACTATTACAGCTTTATTTCCGTTGCAAGTTATTTTTGATTTTACAAATATTTGCGCATTCAAAGCTTCTTTAATAATCGTAACAGATCCGCGTGAGAAAATTTTTTGGTTTTCAACAAATTTAACTTCAATATCACCTTCGGATTTTAAAACTCCTTTTCCTTTTCCTAAAAATCCGCCGTGAATAAAAATATTTCTACCAGATTCAATTATTGCATCTCCAACGTAACCATCAACTTCAACATCTTTAGAAAGATTTAAAGCAAAATCATTATTGACATTTCCTTTAACTTTTAACGAACCTTTGCTGATAATATTTCCGGATTTAAAATCAATATCACCATTTACAGTATAAGTATCCGTAATTGAAATTGAAGCTTCTTTTAAATCAAGGAATCCATCTAACTTTGCAATAATATGATTGGGATTTTCTTCACCGAATTTTGTATTTGAACCTAATTTAATTTTTATTTCTTTTCCGGGAACTGGATTTACTTGTTTGCCAAAAACATTTGTTCCATTTTCACCATTAGTCGGCGCATGAATTTTTGCAATAGTTTCACCGTCTTTTACAGAAATTACCGGATTGATTTTATGAAAATCATCACAAGTAAAATTCTCTAGTTTTTCCTTTTTGTCTGTACAATTTTCTAATTTACCGTCAATTCCATCTATCGGAAGTTTCCCTTCAGAAACACAAATATCTTTTAAAATGATTTTATTAATTTTTACGATTTCTAATTTATCCAGCAACAATTTTTTATCAATTTCAGATGTAACATTCAAGCTCAAAATTTTATTTACAATATCATCTAAAGAAGGAATTGGATGATTTTCAAGCGAAGGATAAATATCAACAAATACTTTCATTGAATCTTCAGAAATTTTTACGTCAGCAGATCCATCAAAACTTACCTGAATAATTTTTGGTTTATTATTTTCAACTATCAAAAGTCCATCTTCCGAAGCGATATAATCTTTACCAAATTGTTCAATATTTGATTTATCATCATGAAAATCCGGATTTATTTCTGTAATGAATTTTGTTTTTTCAACAATATTATCTTCTTCTAATTCTTCAATTTTATATCTGAAAAGTGGAGTTGATTTTTTAACAATTGTTAAAGATTCAAGTGGAATATCAATTCTAGTTAAATAAATTTTTGTTCCAGGTAAAGAAGCCGGAATTTTTTCATGAAATACTTCATTAAGTGGTTTTATATAAAGATCTACTTTTTGAAGATCACTTTTTACGGAAATTGTGTCTGTTGATGACATAAAAACTGTATTTTTATTTATTTTGATATAGTTCTTTAGAATATATTCGAAAGTTTTTAGAAGTTTTACAGAGGTTAAATTTTCAGTGGGAATAAAAGAAGTTTTTATTTGACTTCACATTTTACGTTTGAATTACTCCAACATTAAATTTTGACATTTCTGGATTATTATTTGCTATTTCAATTGATTTGGAAATATATTCTCGTGTTTTTGCTGGATCAATAATTTCATCAATCCAAAGTCTTGCAGCAGCATAAAGTGCAGAACTTTTTTCATCATAAGATTTTTGAATTTCATGTAACAATTTTTTCTTTTCTGAATCAGCTAAAGTTTTACCTTCTTTTTCAAATTGACGCATTTTAATATCTAATAAAACATTACTTGCTTGAGTTCCGCCCATAACTGAAATTTTAGCATTAGGATATGCAAAAATAAATCTTGGATCATAAGCTTTTCCGCACATTGCATAATTTCCGGCGCCGTAACTATTTCCAACAATAATTGTAATTTTTGGCACAACCGAATTTGCAACCGCATTTACCATTTTTGCGCCGTCTTTTATAATTCCCCCATGTTCCGCTTTGCTTCCAACCATAAACCCCGTAACATCTTGAAGAAATACCAAAGGAATTTTTTTCTGATTACAATTCATAATAAATCGTGTAGCTTTATCTGCACTATCGGAATAAATTACTCCGCCAATTTGCATTTCACCTTTTTCAGTTTTTACAATTTTTCTTTGGTTAGCAACAATTCCAACTGCCCAGCCATCAATTCTTACATAAGCAGTAATGATAGTTTTCCCAAACCCAGCTTTGTATTCGTCAATTTCAGAATTATCAACAATTCGCGAAATCAAATCATACATATCATATTGATCAATTGGGTCTTCCGGCAATATTCCATAAATTTCTTGAGGATCGAAAATTGGTTCTTCAGATTTTATTCTATTAAAATTTGTTTTTGGAGTTTCAGCTAATTTACTTGTGATACTTCTTATTTTTAATAAACACTCTTCATCATTTTCAACAATGTAATCTGTAACTCCGGAAATATTTGATTGAACAATCGCTCCGCCTAAATCTTCATTATCAATAACTTCACCAATTGCAGCTTTTACCAAATGAGATCCGGCGAGAAAAACAGAACCGGTACCTTTTACAATTAATGTTTCATCACTCATAATTGGAAGGTAAGCTCCACCGGCAACACAAGGTCCCATAATTGCTGCAATTTGCGGAATTCCAATAGAAGAAATTTTTGCGTTATTTCTAAAAATTCTACCAAAATGTTCTTTATCGGGAAAAATATCTTCTTGAAGCGGCAGAAAAACTCCAGCGCTATCAACTAAATAAATTATTGGCAGATTATTTTCGATTGCAATTTCTTGAGCACGAAGATTTTTTTTTGCTGTAATCGGAAACCAAGCTCCGGCTTTAACTGTGGCATCATTAGCAACAATTAGAAAATTTCTATCATTAATTTTTCCGATTCCAAAAATTGTTCCGCTACTTGGTGCGCCTCCATATTCTTCATACATTTCAAAAGCACAAAAAGTATTTAGTTCAAAGAATTTTGTGTTTTTATCAATAAGTAAGTTTATTCTTTCTCTGGCAGTAAGTTTTCCTTTTTTATGATGGCTTTCAATGGACTTTAATCCGCCGCCAAGTTCAATATTTTCTCGGATTTCAATTAACTTTCTAAGAAGATTTTTATAATTATTTTCTCGTTTAGAAAAGTTTTTTTGAGTTGCTTTTGGCGAGCCAAGTTTTGTCATGGAATTTCCAGTTTAATTAAATTGCCACTTCTTCAAAAATATCATTGAACAAGTTTAATTGTAAAAAAAATTGTAAAAGTTTAAAAAATAATTGTCATTTCCGAATGATTTTATCAGAAATCCAACTTAATAAAATTTTTGTATTCCATCCGTTATTTAACGGATTGTGGAAATTACAAATCAGTTAAATGATATTAATTTTACAAAGTTACGTTTGCCAACTTTTAAAACAATTCCATCTGTCAATTTTATTAAAGCTTTCGGATCATCAATTTTGTTACCATCTATTGAAACTCCGCCTTGAGTTATAAGTCTTCTCGCTTCTCCACGGGAAGGAGCGAATTCAGCTTTCATAATTAAATCAATAATATCAATTTCACTTTCTGAAAATTTTAATTCTGGAATTTCATCGGGAATTCCTTTATTAATAAAAATCTTATCAAACTCGGCTTCAGCATTTTGAGCAGCTTCTTTTGAATGATACATTTCAACAAATTTTCTTGCAAGCGCTCTTTTTATATCTCTCGGATTTGTATTTGAATCAGAAAGTTTATTCTTTACTTCAGCTAATTCATTTGATGAAATATCTGTCCCAAGTTCATAATATGTGTAAATTAATTCATCTGGAATTGATAAAGATTTTCCATAAATATCTTTTGGAGAATCATCAATGCCAATATAATTTCCGTAAGATTTACTCATTTTTTCTGTGCCGTCAGTTCCAACTAATAGAGGCATTGTTAAAATTACTTGAGGTTCAACTCCATATTCTCTTTGAATATCTCTTCCGACTAATAAATTAAATTTTTGGTCAGTTCCACCAAGTTCAACATCACTTTCTATTGAAACAGAATCCATCGCTTGAGCAAGCGGATAAAGGAGTTCGTGCATGCTAATTGGAATACCGCCATGAAATCTTTTTGTAAAATCATCTCTTTCCAACATTCTTGCAACTGTGTATTTTGATGCCAATTTTATTACATCTTGAAAACTCATTTTTCCCAACCAATCTGAATTATTTACAATTTTGGTTTTTTCCGGATCAAGAATTTTCTTTGCTTGAAACCAATAACTTTTTGCATTTTCTTGTGCTTCTTCAAAAGTTAATGGAGGACGAGTTGCATTTCTTCCGGATGGATCGCCAATCATTGCCGTAAAATCACCTATTATTAAAATTGCTGTGTGTCCTAATTTTTGAAATTGCGCAAGTTTTCTCAAAACTACTGAATGACCCAAATGCAAATCCGGTCTTGTGGGGTCACAGCCTAATTTTATATTTAACGGTTTATTTTCTTTTAAAGATTTTTCAAGTTTTTTTATTAATTCTTCTTCCGGAATAATTTCTGAAGCTCCGCGTTTAATAATTTCTAATTGTTCATTAACTGGTAAAAACATAATATATTATCTCTATATTTTTTCTTTCAAATTTATATTAACTGTGTCATTCTGAGGAGTCCAATTTTTTGGACGACGTGAGAATCTTTAAAAAATAGATTTCTCACTCTGTTCGAAATGACAAATAAAATTTTTCTACAACTTTATTTTTCTTTCAGCTTCACGTTGCATATCTTTTTTAGCAATTGCTTCACGTTTGTCATAAGATTTTTTACCTTTTGCAACTGCCAATTCAACTTTCACTTTTCCTTTTTTGAAATATAAACTTAGCGGAATTAAAGTATTTCCTTTTTCCATTATTTGTCGGTCTAATTTTCTAATTTCTTTACAGTTTAATAGAAGTTTTCTATCTCTATTTGGAATATGATTAAATCTATTTCCTTGCGTATATTCGTTAATGTGCGCGCCAATTAACCAAACTTCGTCGTTGGAATCAATTTTCGCATAACTATCAACTAAATTTGCTTTGTGTTCTCTGCAAGATTTAACTTCAGTTCCAACCAAAACTATGCCCGCTTCCAAAGTTTGAAGAATTGAATAATCATGTCTGGCTTTTCTATTATGTGTAATATTTATTGATTCTTCTTTCATATCTTTTTTTTAAGAAAAATAAAGTTATTTTTAATGGGTATTAAATGCAAGGTTAGAATAAGGTTCTATAGCAATATAATTTTGAGAAATTATGAAAATTAGAACAAATATTTTCAATCTGTTATTTTTTATTACAACAACTCATTTTTCTCAACAACCGGTTGCAATAAAAGTCGAGCCGCCAAATTGGTGGAGTAATCACAGTTTTAATAAAATTCAATTGACGATTTATGGCGAAAATTTATTGTACTCAAACTTAACTTCTTTAAGCGATAAAATTGAAATTATTTCCATTCCTAATAAAAATGAAAATTATTTATTTGCAGAAATTGAAATTCTAAATTCTGCAAAACCGGACATTTATAATTTTTTAATTTCAAATAAATTTGGTGTTGATACTTTAAAATATCAACTTTTTGAAAGAGACACTTCGCAAAATATTCATAATGGATTTTCAGTTGAAGATGTAGTTTATTTGATATTTCCCGATCGATTTGTAAACGGCGATATTTCGAATGATTCTGTTTTTAATGAAA
>JBGSKB010000202.1:0-1632 GCA_041741395.1 Melioribacteraceae bacterium | reverse complement strand
GCATGTGAACCAAAATCCATTTCAAATCGAACAAATTTAATCAAATCATTTTCAGTCAATGTATAAATTGTCTCTGCCATAAAACAATCTGCTCCAGTTGTTCCCATTTGTTCTGTTAAATATTCATCATCAAGAATACGGATTATTATAGTATCACACAAAATATCAATATACTCAATCTTGCATTTAGCTTGTCTCCTGTTTAAAATACTAATCAACTCATTAGGTGATTGTGATAATGAATCCAACATTTTACCTTTCGTCAGAAATTCTCTATTTGATAACGAATCCAAATCCGCATACCAATATAAATCGGAAAACTCTAATGAATCAAGGTTATAGTACTTTTCACATTTGTCTAATTCATAATTCCATTTTCCTCCACAATCAAGACACGAATCAATTTGAAAGAATCTTTTTATCCAGACGGCTCCAAATATTAGAATTATTACAATTCCAATTATAAAGACAATTTTGAAAAGTTTTCTTATCATTTTGAAATTGTTTAACTATCAACTTTTATTAAATGCTATCCGAATTTGTTTAATAATTACCTGAACAATATTTTTAGAATATATCCACGTTATTATTAAAGTTAACAATACGGAAATTGGAACAAAAAACAAAAATATGAAAAACCCATATCCGAAATCCGACCCGCCATCAGAAACATATTCTTTTGGTATAATAATCCAGACAAAGAATTTACTCCAAATTGGTATTGAAATAAGTCCAATTATTAATGTCAAAAGTATCCGTTTAAGTATCATTGTTCAATGTTTTGCAGTCTGTTTAAAATGCACGCCAACGGTCGCACATATGGCCTGTGGCGGTTTGCGTGGTAATTCCTATTCAACCGCTACAAACTTTAATGCGTGGCAGAATGGTTCAAATTTCCACATCCCCCGCCATTGGTTATATGTGATGTTATGGCACGTTAATTATATGGTTTTATAAATTCTACAAATAATAAAATTAGGAGCAGTGAAGTTAAAGAGAAAATAAATTCCTTTAAATAAAACTTATTAAATATCATTCTCCGTTTGAAAATCGGTAATAACCCAATCGTATATTCCTGTACTACGAATAAAGTCGTAAATACTACAACAAAAGATGCAATAATAGAAATTATATTTAAACTTTCTTTCATATCAATCTTTTTCTTTATTGTCAGATAGCTGCTTAATTACTTTAACTAAATCCTGAGATTCTTTTATTTTTAAATCATTAGCATGCTTTTTCAAAATGATATCCATAACCTCACGGTCATGACTGCTATTTTTATAATCAATTATTTTTTGAACAGCTCCTACTGTACTTAAATCTAACTGAAAAGTATCACCCACTTTAACTTTAAAGCCCCCTCCAACTGAACCAATTACCAATAATCCAATTAATATAATTCCAGCCTTTGCCTTACTTGATAATTGGATTTTTCCTGGAGATTGCAACTCAATTTTAATTTCAATTGAATTAGAATCAAGTTGTAAATTGTAATATTTGCTGAAGTCGTCAACAATCTCAAGCAGATTGCTGCCCATTTTGAAAAGTTCTTTTGCATTTATCCCATTTAGAGTAGTAACCTCAATTACAATATTAGCCGTATCCCCTTTTATATAAAATGAATTAATT
>JBGSKB010000201.1:0-2039 GCA_041741395.1 Melioribacteraceae bacterium | reverse complement strand
TTTTACTCATTTTAATTTCTCCTTTAATGTGCATAACGATTTCTATCTTACAACAGCTAAAAATAAAATATTAAAAAATGATATTTAATAAGTGTGCCCTTTCTCTTCTCCCGAAGGGATGGATTAACAAAATTATATTTTTAATTTTCCCAAAATAAAAATAAGGAGTCCAAAAAATGAACACCAAGTTATCAAAGAAAAAAGACATTTTGTTCATAACAAAATAATAATTGGCTTAAATGACAATTTTATTTGATTGGATTTTTCCTACTTCTCACTTGTAAGCACCAACTGGACAATAGGCACCTCAAGGCACACGATTTGTTTGTTATTTTATTACCAATTAAGTGGTCTTGAATATATTTCACTTTCACTAAAAGTTAATTGGGTTAAAATAGTTCCATTACTATTCATTATGAATAAATTTCTTGGGGTTGTGTAATTATTTGGTATCCCATTTACAAATAATACTTTTTTCCCATCAGAGGTAAATGTTGGATATAGACCTACACCTAAAAATGATACGTCGATGTTATATAAAATTGACTTAGTCTTTATATTATAAATTGTCAAAAAACTTTTTTCAGCTTTATATCTACTAGCAACTAATAATTCTGAAGCTGGATCAATATCAAATGTTGAAAGTTCATATTCTTTTTCTTTTAAAAATATATTTAAACTTGAACCGTCTTTTGATACTTTTAAAATACTGAAAGCTGTATCCAATTTGGAAGTAAAATAAATATAATTTTCTTTTTCAGACCATATCGGATTTCTCGCATCAAATTTTATTATAGGAAAATCTTTGATTGATTTAGTTTTTAGATCATAATATGCTATTTTATTTATGTCTTCTTTATAACTAAAAACAATAGCATCATGGAATTTAGAATATCTTAAAAACAAAACATTCCCAACATTTTCTTTTAATATTGTTACATTATTAGAATCATGAAGATCATGAATCTCAAGATTATAATTATTATTGTTTAATAATATAATTTCATTAGGATAATTATACCATGTTGGATATTTATTAAATCCTACACTTATTTTTTTTTGAATTTTACTATCAATATCCATTGAATAAGTTGAAATCAAACTTGTATTCTCATAATTGAATCTATAAAATAAGATCTTTTTATTGGGGCTTTCATCTATTGAGTCAGTAATTGAGTTACTACACCCAAATACAAAATGTAAAAAAAATACAAAATATATTTTTTTCATGTTTTCTCCATTAAACAATATAACGGCACTGCTCCGTCTACTGACGGATTACCCGATGCCCATCCGTCAGCTGAAGGACAACAATTTTATTTAATAACGAATGGTAAAATTACCGGAGCAAAGTTTAATTTTCATTTTCTTTTCTTTATTTAATATGTTTCTAAAAGCATGACTCACTTTTATTTTAGGAAGAAATATCTGAGTTTATCCCGCTGACTATCGGGATCGCCCCAAACAACAATTTTATTTAATAACGAACTTGTCCGTCGTCATTTTTGCGAATGTTTTTTCTTTGACTTTAACCGGAATAACTTGTTTGGTATAATTTAGAAAACATTTATTTATAATATAAAAGGATTTCTATTCAATAAATTCCACGACATCAGCTGTAATAAAATATTTTGTCTGAGTATATAATAGAGTATTCAATATCTCAGTATCTTGACGTATGTTTACAAGTGCTAGTTTTTTTCCTTCAATATCACCATATTTTTCTTTATAGTTTTGCCACAAGTTCTTAATTGCTGAATCATATAATTTTTCTACTCCAGCAATTTTAACTAGTCCAAACATACTAACATCGGAACCTTGCGAAATACTTACTCCAATTAGATATCCTTGCATTGAAGTACCATTTACATCTCTTGCCACAATATTAAAATTTGGTTGGGATAGTTCTACACTCGTAACATGATTTGTTAGAAATGCACCACCAGTTCCACACCCGGACAGTAAGACAAAGAGAGAGATTACAATTAACGAAATAGTAATATTCTTCATTTTAGTTCTCCTATTTTTTGATACTCTAC
>JBGSKB010000200.1:0-2450 GCA_041741395.1 Melioribacteraceae bacterium | reverse complement strand
ATATATTGATTTAAGAAATTTGTTATTATAATAATAAGTCAAACCTAAAAATAAGTTTAATTCTTTATCCAAATATTTTTTTTGATATGTTTTTGATAAATCAATTGTAAGTTGAGAAGTAGCTAGCTTTTTTTTTTGCGAAATTTGTGCATTATGTTTTCTCCATGAGTAAAGAATTTCTGGAATATTGGTAAATATATAATTAGAAATAGCTCGAAGATAAAACTCATAATCAGCACTCGGAAAATAATAGATATCAAAATATTTCAATTCCTCTAATACTTTTTTTTTGATAGCTACAGACGAGTTAAATACTGTGAAATTCTTAAATAGCAATTCTTCTTTGATTTCAATATCACTTAAGGGAAGTTCTATCTTTGCAATTATATTTCCTTTATCGCTTATAATATTAAAATTTGACCCGCAAATATCAGAATTAGTTGATAAAATTTTGGAAAGTTGTTTCTCAAATCTTTGAGAATGAGAAATGTCATCATGATCATGAATGAAAATAATCTCACCTTTTGCTTCCCTAAATCCTCTGTTGTAAGCTTGCACCTGTCCGCAATTTTCTTCGACGATAAGTCTAATTCTAGGATCATTGTAAGATTTAACTATTTCAACTGATAAATCATTTGAACAATTTTCAATTATTAAAAATTCGAAATTTGCATATGTTTGATTAAGAACACTTTGTATAGCTTCATTTAAATATTTTTGTCCATTATGGAGTGGCATTACAACTGATGAAAATATTTCATTAATTTCTGTCATTATTCTTTTGTGCTAGAATACAGCTT
Organism: Melioribacteraceae bacterium; assembly: GCA_041741395.1. Lineage (GTDB taxonomy): Bacteria > Bacteroidota > Ignavibacteria > Ignavibacteriales > Melioribacteraceae. The sequence goes on along the minus strand of JBGSKB010000200.1, from coordinate 1,650 downwards.
GAAATAATTTTCAATAACATTATCCCAATTGAAAATATCACTAAATTTTACAATCTTTAAACTTAATTCTTGTTTTTTTTCAATTGATAAATTAACTAATTCATTTAACAAATCTTTTGCATATTCCCATTTACCAAATGGGACAACATATTTTTTTGTAATTTCATTAAATCTTTCAGTTAATCCAACTCTGTCAGTTGTAATAAATAGTAAACCCGAATTCATTGCTTCAAGTAAAGCAATACTAAATGGTTCATATTCAGCTAAAGAGACAAAAAAATCACTTTTAATAAATTCTTCTCGTAAATCATTTTCATTTAAGGGTTCTTTCCAAACTAATTTTAGGTTTGGATTATTTGAAAATACCTTTTTTTTATGTTTTTTATAATAGCAAATTGTCAATTCTATTTTTAATTCAATCTGCTCAAGAAATTTTAATAAATATTCAAATCCTTTCTCTTTTCGATCAAAAGAACCAACAGTAATTATTTTAATTATTTCATTATTGAATGAATAGCTTTTCTTTATATTCAGAGATTTAATTCCATTGTCAATAATTACTATTTTTTGGGGATTTATGGCATACTGAAATAATAAATGTTCTTTTTCTTTTTGAGAAAGAACGAGTATTTTTGAAGAAAAGAATAAAGATATCTTTTCGCTGAATAGTATCTTCATCCTAAGTATTCTTTCAAAGACTATATATCTGTCCATAGTATATTTATTCACGCTATGTACTAGATAAAACACCTTTGTCCCAAATAGTTTTAAAAGTGGAAAGATAATCAAATAATATACTGATAAAGATGTTATTTGAAGAATATCTGGTCTAAACTTTAATACATTTAATAACAATGGGAACAATCCAAGCTGAATAATGTTGTTATCTAAAATTTGTTTCCCAAATAATTTCTGGAATTTTGAATATTTATTCCCATCCTGAAAATATGTAAAAAAGTAAACACTTTTATATTTCCTTAATGTTCTTGAAAAAATCTCATTTGCAACCTTAGATGGTGCCGAAATAATTCCTTCTAATTCTAAATTTCCAACAAATAATATTTTCATATTTTTTTCTTAAAAAAATGCTTTACTTTTTTTATAGAATAAAAAAGAGGTGGAAATTGGTAAATCAAATTTCGGAGATTTGAAAAAAATAAAATTTTCTTGCTAATTTTTTTTTGAGTTCTACTAAAAATTATTACTTCAAATAACCTAAAATATGAGTCCCTAAATCTCTTTTTAGTCAAAATATTGTATTCTCTAAAATCATTCAACTTCCAAAAACTTTTGTGTTCTTCATAAGAATTCCCATACATAGCATCTTGTTTCCAATATCTACCTATGGGAATGTTTAACATAATATACTCAGATTTGTTATAGCAATAATTCATAAATTCATATGCCCTTTCTTTATTAAAATGTTCTAATACATCTCCAATAATGATTAAATCATATTTTTGATCATTTGCTTTAATAAAATTTAACGCATCATCTAAATAAATGCGATTGTAAATTTTTTTCTGGTGCTCCTCGATATTTTTTTCAAATATTTCAACTCCATCAATTTGAACTTCCCATTCCTTACTGTGAACTCTACCATTCCATATATCTAAATATTCTCGTAATAAAAATCCCCATTTCCCAAAA
>JBGSKB010000199.1:0-6342 GCA_041741395.1 Melioribacteraceae bacterium | reverse complement strand
CCGTTGATCTTGAAAGACTTGGCGGTTACATTGAACCAAATATTTACGGTCAATTTTCAGAACATTTGGGAAGCTGTATTTATGGTGGGATTTGGGTTGGGGAAGATTCACCAATTCCTAATACAAAAGGAATAAGAAATGATGTATTAGCAGCATTAAAGAAATTAGAAGTACCGGTTTTACGCTGGCCCGGAGGATGTTTTGCTGACGAGTATCATTGGATGGATGGAATTGGTCCAAAAAAAGAACGTCCAACAATGGTTAATACAAATTGGGGTGGTGTTGTGGAAGATAATAGTTTTGGTACTCATGAATTTTTAAATTTATGTGAGATGATAGGAGCCGATGCCTACATTAGCGGAAATGTTGGAAGCGGAACTGTTGAAGAATTTGCTAATTGGATTCAGTACACAACATCAGATGGAAATAATCCAATGGCTGATCTGAGAAGAAAAAATGGAAGAGATAAACCTTGGACTGTTAAGTATTGGGGAATTGGAAATGAAAGTTGGGGATGTGGCGGTAGAATGCGTCCGTCTTATTATGCCGATCTTGCAAGAGTGTTTTCTACTTACGCAAAGAATTATGCCGGAAATCAAGTTTATAAAATTGCATCTGGACCAAATGTAGATGATACAGTTTGGACTGATGAAGTAATGCAAATTGCCGGAAAAGTTATTAATGGTATAGGTTTGCATTATTATACCAGTAATTCTAAACCAGCAGCTGATTTTGATGAAAGCGGATGGTTTTCCGTTATACAAAAAACTATTAGAATGGATGAGTTAATTCAAATGCATACCAAAGTTATGGATAAATATGATCCGGCTAAAAATGTTGCTCTAATTGTAGATGAATGGGGAACATGGCATAATGTTGAACCCGGAACCAATCCTTCGTTTTTATATCAGCAAAATACTTTGAGAGATGCAATTGTTGCTGCAAGTAATTTGAATATTTTTCATAATTATAGCGATAGAGTTAAAATGACAAACATTGCTCAAATGGTTAATGTTCTTCAAGCAATGATTTTAACTGATAATGAAAAAATGGTTTTAACTCCAACATATCATGTATTTGAGATGTATAAAGTTCATAAAGGTGCAATTAATTTACCTCTTAATGTAGAAACACCTAACTATAATTTTGGTGATGAATTTATTCCTTCGGTAAATGCAACGGCTTCAATAAACTCAAATGGATTTGTACATATTTCCCTATGTAATGTAAATCCAAATAAAAACGAAGAAGTGAAAATTAGTTTAAACAGTTTTATAAATGGAAAGATATCCGGAAGAATTCTAACATCAACTGAAATGAATGCTTTGAATTCTTTCGATAAACCAAATAATTTAGCACCAACTTTGTTTTCTGATTATGATTTTTCTGATAATAACATTACAGTAAATTTACCGGCAAAATCTGTTGTAGTATTAAAAATTGAAGGTGAAGTCAACTCTACTATTGGATCAGCTTTTGAAGTAAAGAATCCAAAGCCAAAACTAAATTACAGCTATTATAAAAAAGAATTACTGAACCTACCAAATTTTAGTGAGTTGAAACCAGTAAAAGAAGGTTTAATAGATCAAATAAAAATACCGGAAAACAGTGACGGTTCTGACTTTGCCGTGAAATATTCTGGACTAATTAAAATTCCTCAAGATGGATTTTATAATTTTTATGTAAATTCAGATGACGGTACAAAACTTTTTATTGATGGCAAATTGATAGTGAGTAATGATGGACGACATGCACCAATTGAAGTTCAAGGTTTTACTTCATTGAAAAAAGGCTTTCATAAAATTGAACTTGAATTTTTTCAAGCTGGCGGAGGGTTAGAATTAAAAACCAGTATTAAAGGTCCGGGAATTGAGAAACAAGAAATTTCAGCAGATATGTTCTTTCATGAATAAAATTAAATCGAAATAAAAAAATATTTATAATAAAATTTAGAATAATATGAACAACAAAAAAATATTTATATCTGACATTACTAATTCAATATTTCCTTTGGAAATTTATTTGCAAATAATATTTCTTTTATTTTTTGTTTCTGTTATAAACATTGGTCAATCGCAAAAAAAATATGATCGATTGCCGCATCCAGAATTAGAAAATCCAAATATCCAAAGCATAAATAAAGAAGAACCACACGCTTCTTTTATGACTTTTGATAAACTAGAATATGCAATTTTAAATAGAAAAGAAAAATCAAATTATTTTGTTTCTCTGAATGGAATTTGGGATTTTAATTTTCAACAGGGAATTAAAAATAGAATAGAAAATTTTGGTGAAAAGGATTTTAGCTCAATAAAATGGGATAAAATACCGGTACCATCAAATATGGAAATACAAGGTTACGGAATACCAATCTACACAAACATAAGATATGAATGGGCATTTGATAATTCTCAAGTTCCACCGTTTGTTGATATGGAAAATAATTATTTCGGATATTATAAAAGAGATTTTGAGGTTCCAAAAGAATGGACTGACAGAGAAATATTTATTCATTTCGGTTCATTAAAATCTGCCGGATATATTTGGTTAAATGGTAAGAAAGTTGGTTTTACAAAAGATGCTAAAACTCCAGCCGAATTTAATATTACAAATTATATAAAAATTGGCAATAATAATTTAGTCGTAGAAGTTATTAAATGGACTGACGGAAGTTATTTAGAATGTCAAGATTTTTGGAGATTAAGCGGAATTACCAGAGAAGTATATATTTATTCACAACCAAAAGTTAGAGTTAAAGATTTTTTTGTTAAATCCACATTAGTAAATAATTATATAGATGGAAAAATTAATATTGATCTTGAATTAAAAAATCATCTTAACCAAAATGTAAAAAAGCAAATTAGTTATGAACTGATTGACAATTCCGGTGAAAAAATAGTTTCGGAAAATAAATCAATAAGTATTGATAAAAATGGAATTCAAAAAATTAATTTCCAAAATGAAATTAAAAATGTTAAACAATGGTCTGCTGAAATTCCCAATCTTTACAAACTTCTCATTTATCTAAAATCATCAAACGGAAAAATGGAAGAGATTATTCCTTCCAAAATTGGTTTTAGAAATGTTGAAATTAAAAATGGTTTGATGTTAGTGAACGGAAAACCAATTCTTATTAAAGGAGTTAATCTTCATGAATTTAATGAAACAACTGGACAAGTTATTGATGAAGAAACAATGATGAAAGATATAAGAAGGATGAAAGAACTTAATGTTAATGCCGTTAGAACAAGTCATTATCCTCAACCGGATTTATGGTATAACTTATGTGATGAATATGGATTGTATTTGGTTGCAGAAGCTAATATTGAATCACATGGAATGGGATATAATTTAAATAAAGGAGAAACGCTTGGCAATAATCCGGATTGGTTAGAAGCACATATGTACAGAACAAAAAATTCGGTTGAAAGAGATAAAAATCATCCAAGTGTAATTATTTGGTCATTGGGAAATGAAGCCGGCAATGGTTATAATTTTTATAATACATATCAATGGATAAAACAACTGGACGAAACAAGACTTGTTCAATATGAAAGAGCAAATATGGAATGGAATACTGATATTTATGTTCCAATGTATGATAGAATTTGGGATATGGAAAATTATGCAAAAAATTATCATGATCGTCCGCTAATACAATGCGAATATGCTCATGCAATGGGAAACAGTTTAGGAAATTTAAAAGATTATTGGGATATGATAAAAAAATATCCGAATCTCCAAGGCGGATTTATTTGGGATTGGGTCGATCAAGGAATTATTAAAAAAGTTGGAGAAAAAAGTTACTGGACATTCGGCGGCGATTATGGTCCAAAAGATGTTCCGTCAGATGGAAATTTTTTAATTAACGGAGTTGTATATCCGGATCGATCACCTAAACCGCATAGCTTTGAAGTAAAAAAAGTATATCAAGATATTTCATTTCAGCCAATTGATTTGTTAAAAGGCGAATTTGAAATTTCAAATGATTATTTTTTTAAAACTCTGAGTAATTATTATCTCGATTGGTCAATTGAAATTGACGGAAAAAAAATCAAAGAGGGAACTGAAAAAAGTTTATTGATAGAACCGCAAACAAAACAGAGAATTAAAATAAATGTTGATGAATTAGAAAAAAATATTGGGAAAAATTATTTTTTAAATCTTTCACTTAAAATAATAAAAGATGATTATTCAATTTTAACAGATAATTATGAAATTGCAAAAGAGCAATTTAGAATCCCAATTAAAGTAAAACAAGCTGAGGAAGTATCAAAAAACAATAGTGAAATTTCCGTAGAAGAAAATGATGATATAATTTTAATTAACGGAAAAAATTATAATACAACTATAGACCTTAAGAAAGGTTTAATCACTTCTTATATTATTAACAAAAAAGAATTTATTAAAAATGGCGAAGGATTTAAACCAACATTTTGGCGCGCTCCAACTGATAATGATTACGGTTGGAAAATGGCTGAAAAATGTCAACAATGGAAAATTGCTTCTGAAAATGATTTAGAAATAAAATCAAACAACTTTGTAAAGAATACTGACGGTTCTTATAAAGTTTCGCTTGAATATAATTTTAAAAATGTTAATTCCACTTGGAAAGTTGATTATACTTTTTATGCTGATGGTGAAATAGATGTAAACAACATATTTTTTAGCAGTGATACATCAAAAGATGTAATTCCAAGAATTGGTATGAAAGCTTTACTTCCGGCAGAATTTGAGAACGTAGAATATTTTGGTAGAGGTCCAATTGAAAATTATACCGATAGAAAATATTCCACACATTTTGGATTATATAAATCAAAAGTAAATGATTTATATGTCCCTTATATAAGACCACAAGAAAACGGTCACAGAACTGATGTTTCGTGTCTTAAACTACTTAATAGCGATGGCGTCGGATTAAAATTTGAATCCGAAAATTTATTTGAGTTTAATGCTCTGCATAATATTGTAAATGATTTTGATGCAGGCATTGATAAAAATAAAAACTTGCGCCACACGATTGATATTGTAAAAAAGGATTTTATTCAACTTCATATTGATTATAAAATGATGGGTTTGGGAAGTGATGATAGCTGGGGAGCAATGCCGCATAATGAATATCTAATTTTCCCAAGTAAGAAAAGTTATGAATATTCATTTAGAATAATTCCAATATTAAAATAAATTTTATAAAATTGCTTAGAATTAATACAGATGCGGCCAAGTAAGTTTATAGGAAATAAAGTAAATCAAGAAATGTATTAATTCTCAGATAGGTGATTTTATTGTAGACTTTTTAAAAATAAATTATTTTTATTCAACTGGTTTGATGATATTAAAATCTTTCCGATAGATTAGTCTATAAAACTTTATGAACTATCATTTCAATTCGCACAACTTATTTTTTTCATTAAAAGTTTTATTCGTATTACTTCTGTTTACTTTTACCGAATTATTCGCTCAACAAAATTTATTTATAGCTGAATGGTCTGAAATTAGTAATGTTACTAAACCATGGACAAGATGGTGGTGGCATGGAAGTGCTGTGACTAAAGAAGAAATAACTTCAAATTTGGAAGAACTTAGTAAATCCGGAATTGGAGGAGTTGAAATTACTCCGATTTACGGTGTAAAAGGTTTTGAAGATAAAGATATTAGTTTTCTTTCCACTAAATGGATGGAAATGTTGCAGCATACTTTAAAAGAAGGTAAAAGATTAAATTTAGGAATAGACCTTGCAAATGCATCCGGATGGCCTTTTGGCGGACCTTGGATTTCTTTAGATGATGCATGCAAAAATGTGCAATATAAAATTTATGTATTAAAGGAAGGTGAAAATCTTAAAGAGAAAATTGAATTTATTCAAGAACCATTAATAAGAGCGGTTGGACATAAAGTAGATATATCAGAAATAAAATTTCCAATTAGTGAAAATGAAAATTTACAAGAACTGGCTTTAGATCAAGTAAAATTTAGAAGGAAAATTCCATTTCAAGCAATAGTTGCTTTTAATGAAAAAAATGAATCAATTGACTTAACTAATAGAGTAGATGAAGAAGGGAATTTAAATTGGACTGCTACCAGAGGAAATTGGAAAATATATGCGGTTTTTCAAGGGTGGCATGGTAAAATGGTTGAACGCGCCGGAAAGGGCGGAGAAGGGAATGTAATAGATCATTTTTCTGAAATTGCAGCAAATAATTTTCTTAATTTTTTTGATAGTGCTGCAACTGATTTTGATATTTCTGGAATCAGAGCTTTCTTTAATGATTCTTATGAAGTAGATGATGCACAAGGTGAAGCTGATTGGACTCCACTATTGTTTGAGGAATTTGAAAAATT
>JBGSKB010000198.1:0-14565 GCA_041741395.1 Melioribacteraceae bacterium | reverse complement strand
CCATTCCATTTTTCAAAATTTCTAATTCTCGCTTCGTTAATAAATGAAACCAAACTATCAATTTCGTTAAACAAACTATCATCTGATAAAATATTTTCTCGCAATCCATACCATCTTTGAGAAAGTTTTTCTTGGAAATATTTATCATCAAATAATTTATTCCACCAAAATGGAACACGAAATCCATCATAAGGATAAACGAAACTATAATTTACTTGCCATCCGTCTGATCTATACAAATCTTCTTCATTCCAGGCATCGCCAAAAGTTAGATTAAAATCCCAAATTGGTCCAGCAAAAAGTTTTGCATTCTTGATATCTTGATCTTTATATAAATATGAACTTAATCTATATGCATCAACATTTTTACAGAATTCATTTATTATAAAATGATCGATAAAGGAATCAACATCAATAAAATCAGAATAATTTTCACTATTATAAAACATAATATTTTCAAAATCATTTAAATATTTTTTTATATAATCTTTCTGAGCTTGAGTAATTTCATCCGGTTTTGGATAATGAAATTGATACGGAGTTCCATATTGTGAGTACCAAAAATCAAAATTTTCGCCATCCATTTTATCAATTTTAATAATGTAACCGCCGGTAAGTTCATCTCCTTCATTTTCAAGATTTGTGAGCTCAGCAATATTAACTCTGTTTTTATCTCTTTTAACCGTTTCTAAAAGAATATATAAACCTTGAAATTCATCATTTAATATCAACTCACAAAAAACAGTTCTGCTTGCGTATCTACCAAGTTTATTTGATAAACCATATGAAATAAAATTTCTAATTAAAGTTTTATCATTGTAAGGACCATTTAAAATCCAATCATTTTCTTTAGGTAATCCGCATAATGAAACATTTAGATTTTCACCAATAGAATCAATTGTTTCAAGTCTATATTGTTTTTTAGGATATGCCATTGAAGAACTTCCGCGAAGCTCAATAGTTATTTTCCCATCAAAATTATTAAAATCATCGGATAAATAATTCCTATTATTTGACTCATTAAATATTATTCCCATTTCCGCAATAATTCTATTTTCATCAACAATTTCTTTGCCATTTGTATTGATAACAACAATTGGAAGATTTGAAGATGTGAAATTAACTTTGTTTGGTGAAAACAAATTTTCTTGAGAAATTATTTTACTTTGCGAAAAAGTAATTGTTAAAAAAGAAAAGAATATTAATAACTGAAAAAAGTATCTTGAAAAAATTTGCATAAGTTAAATTTGGATAGATTTATAAAATTTTAATAATTGTAAAACTACATGAATTTTTACTACTAAGAAATGTAATTCAATTTGTTTATTATGTATTCCTCTAAAAAAGAATAACAGACTTCTCACCTAATTATTATCGATCGAATTTCAAATTCATCAAACTTTTAATTAAAAAAAAAGATGCTTAACTTTATATCATAAAGTAATTTCAATAATTTTTATAGGATTATTAAATGGCGAACGATAAAATAATTTGGACAAAGATTGACGAAGCGCCGGCATTAGCAACATATTGCTTGCTCCCAATTGTTCAAGCATTTACAAAGGGATCGGGAATTGTTGTTGAAACAAAAGATATTTCATTAGCGGGCAGAATTATTGCAAATTTTCCGGACAATTTAACTGAAGAACAAAAAATTCCGGATTTCTTAGCACAGCTTGGTGATTTGGCTAAAACACCGGAAACAAATATTATAAAATTGCCAAACATTAGTGCATCAATTCCTCAACTTCAAGCTGCTATTAAAGAACTTCAGGAAAATGGTTACAATATTCCTAATTATCCAGAAGAACCAAAAACAGAGGAAGAAAAAGAATTGCAAAAAAGATTTTCAAAAGTTTTAGGTTCTGCTGTAAATCCAGTTTTGCGTGAGGGAAATTCAGATAGAAGAGCATCAGCATCTGTAAAGAAATTTGCACAAAAATTTCCTCATAGAATGATGAAACCTTGGCCGCAATCCGGATCAAAAACAAGAGTTGCACATATGAATGAAAAAGATTTTTTCGGAACTGAAAAATCTGCAACAATTGAAAAAGCAACAAATGTTAAAATTGAATTTATTGACGTGAATGGAAATTCAAAAATTCTAAAAGAAAAATTGTCACTTTTAAATGGTGAAGTTATTGATTCAGCAGTTATGAATGTTGCGGCTTTAAGAAAATTTTATGCTGAACAAATTGAAGAAGCAAAAAAAGACAATGTTTTACTTTCACTTCACTTAAAAGCAACTATGATGAAAGTTTCTGATCCAATTATGTTTGGGCATGCAGTATCTGTTTATTATAAAGATGCTTTAGAAAAACATTCGGAAGTTTTAAAGGAAATTGGAGCAAATCTTAATAATGGTTTGGCGGATGTTCTTGAAAAATTAAACAAACTTCCTAATGAAAAGAAAGCAGAAATTGAAGCAGATATACATGAAGTTTATAAAACTCAACCCCAATTGGCAATGGTTGATTCCAGAACTGGGAAAACAAATCTGCACGTACCAAATGATATAATTGTTGATGCATCAATGCCAAACGTTGTTAGAGATGGCGGCAAAATGTGGAATAAAAATGATGAACTTCAGGATTGCATCGCCATGATTCCGGATAGATCTTATGCAACAATGTATAATGTAATAATTGAAGACGCAAAAATTAATGGACAATTTAATCCGGCTACAATGGGAGCAGTTTCAAATGTTGGATTAATGGCTCAAAAAGCCGAAGAATACGGTTCACACGATAAGACATTTCAATCTTTAGGAAATGGATTTATGAATGTTACGGATTTTGATGGAAATATTATCCTTCAACAAAAAGTTGAAAAAGGTGATATTTTTAGAATGTGTCAAGCAAAAGATGCGGCGATAAAAGATTGGGTAAAACTTGCTGTTAACAGAGCTAAAGCTGCAAATTCACCAGCAATATTTTGGTTAGATGAAAATAGAAGTCATGATAATGAAATTATTAAAAAAGTAAAAAAATATTTAACAGAACATAATACTGAAGGATTAACAATACAAATTCTTAAACCAAATGATGCAATGAAATTTACTTTGGAAAGAACACGCAAAGGATTAGATACAATTTCTATAACTGGAAACGTACTTAGAGATTATCTTACAGATCTTTTTCCAATTCTTGAATTAGGAACAAGTGCAAGAATGTTATCAATTGTTCCACTGTTAAACGGCGGTGGATTATTTGAAACCGGTGCTGGTGGTTCAGCTCCAAAACATGTTCAGCAATTGATAAAAGAAAATCACCTAAGATGGGATTCGCTCGGAGAATATTCTGCTTTGGTTCCTTCTTTAGAATTTATTGCGGAAAAATCCGGTAATAAAAAAGCAGCTTTGCTAGCAGAAACTCTTGATGTTGCAATCGGTAAATATTTAGAAAATGGAAAAATGCCTTCGCGTAAAGCAAATGAAATTGATAATAGGGGAAGTTCGTTTTATTTAACTTTATATTGGGCTCAAGCTCTTGCTGAACAGAATTCAGATTTGGAAATGAAAAACAAATTTGAAAAAATTGCGGAAGAATTGTCAGCTAATGAAATCAAAATTGCGGAAGAATTAATCTCAGTTCAAGGAAAACCGGCAGATCTTGGAGGTTATTATTTCCCAAATGATGAAATGGTAAAAAAAGTTATGAGACCAAGTCAAACATTAAATTCCATAATCGATTCAATATAATTAACATTACAAAAACGGAGAATTTTATTCTCCGTTTTTAAATTTTAAGTTTTTTTGAGTTTGATCATTCCTATTTACTCTGCAAAAATTTGTTTAAAAAACTTTCATTTTGATGTTCTAAAAAATTTAATTTGAAATTTTCATATAATTAAGTTAGCTTTTAAGTAATCAATAAAGTAATCGGTTAAGTAAATTATGAAAAAAATATTTTTAACTCCGTTAATTTTATTATTGACAGAATTGGCATTATGTCAAAATTTAGAAACAATTTCATTAGACTCAACAAAATTCACAATAGAAAATTGTGTAAATCAATTTAATATTCAAGATACTGTTGGAACAAAAGCTGGTTATCAATATTGGTTTGTTGATAAAGATTTTTTAGATGGAAGGACGCTAAAAATGAGTGTTGTAAAACCATATTCTGCAACACATTCACCTCATTCGCATTTAGAAGATGAATTCTTTTTTGTACTTGAGGGAAAAGCTGAATTTTACCTTAATGGTGAAACAAAAATTGGAACTCCATATTCAAGTTTTTATTGTCCATCAAATTCAACACATGGAATTAAAAATGCTGGAGATACTGAGCTAAAATATCTTGTTATAAAAAAGTATAGTCTCAATAAATAAAAAACTATTAAAAAAATTATCAAATAATTTTCAAATGCTAAAAAATTCAAATAATAAAGTACGATTAGCTCTGTATCTCATAATATTTATTTTACCATATAGTGATTTATTTTCGCAAATAGATTTAACAAGATTTTATGATAGCGCACATCATTGGTATGATATCAAAGATGAAGAAAGGGTGATTGATCCTTTGCCCAATCAAAAGAAATACAATCCGAATGAAATAGTGAAAATCGCAGATAATATTTTACTCTTCCAAAAAGTAAATGGTGGATGGACGAAAAATTATGATATGCAAGCGATTCTAACAAAAGAGCAGAGTGCAAAAATAATTTCTAAAAAAAATATTCTTAACACAACTTTTGATAATGGCGCAACGCACTCGCATTTAAGTTATTTAGCAGAAGTTTATACAATCATGAAAGATGAAAAATATAAAAATGCTTTTCTTAAAGGATTAGATTTTATTTTTTCTGCACAATATAAAAATGGGGGATTTCCACAATTCTTTCCGGATACAAGCGGATACAGAAAGTACATTACCTTTAATGATGGAGCAATGCTGGGTGTGATGAAATTGATGTTAAACATTGTTTCAAGTGATTCAAATTATTTATTTATTCCAAATAATTATTTTGAAAAAGTAATTAAAGTTATTGAAAAAGGAATTAAGTGTATTCTTGATTGCCAAATAATTGAAAATAGTAAAGCAACAGTTTGGTGTCAGCAGCATGATAATATTTCCTTACAACCGCAGAATGCAAGAACTTTCGAGCCTGCTTCAATATGCAATGTGGAAAGTGCTGAAATTGTTTTATTCCTAATGAGTTTGGATAATCCTAGTGAACGAATAAAAAATGCAATTGAAAACGCAGTAACTTGGTTTGAAGAATCTGCTATTAGTGGAATTAAAGTACAAACAATAAAAAGCTCGAAAGAAGAATTTATTTATCATACATCTGAGATCGATAGAATAATTATTGAAGATTCTAATGCACCAAGAATTTGGACAAGATTTTATGATTTGAAAACTCACATTCCAATATTTTGCAGACGTGATGGAAAAATTGTATATAGTTTAGCCGAAGTTGAAAGAGAAAGGCGAACCGGTTATGCATGGTATACTTACGATCCAGAAAAAGTATTAGTAGAATATCCAAAATGGAAGAAAAAGTGGGAATAATAATAAATACTTATAAGATTTATTTTTTATAGATAATAATGTTTTAATTCATTTATGACATATAGTTTAATTATTTTTATAATATTTTATTATCTAGAGTTTTCCACTGCAGAAAAGACTAATAAATTTTATCGATTAAAAATTATTTTTTAATGGACCAATAAAATTTTTTCAGAAAATAAATTTTTATCAGTTATCACATTTACAAAATACGTACCACTTGCTATTGCGCTGGGATTCCAACTTAGACTATGCAAGCCTTTGGAAAAATCTAAATTGGAAAAATGTTCAACTACCTGACCAAGAACATTAAAAATAATAATATTCAAATGTGAATCTTCCTTTAGATAAAATTGAATTTTTGTTGATGTTGAAACAGGATTTGGCAAAGCAGTAACGTATTCAACATCTGAATTAATTTCTATTTTTTTGTTTTTTTTACGGAAGTACTTAAATCAGTTCCCCTCATGATAGCGTCTAAATTGTCTTGATCAACTACGCTTCCATTATAACGGTTAAATAATGCAATTCCATTTACGCCGTTATAACCATTATCCCAATAAATTGGAATCAAGCCATTCCGAATTGCGGCATTTGTAATATATTGATGGTAATATTCTCTAGAAGCGATATGTAATTTTAGATCTTCTCCTGTTAGTGACGTGCGTTTTAAAGCACTAAATTCACCTAATATTACCGGAATTCTTTTATCCACAAATTTTGTTTTCATACTCTTAAAATATGACTCAACTGCATCTTCTTCTCCATATGTTGCATTTCTAGTTGTATTGGTAGGTGAATGAAAATCCTTACCCCAAAAATAAAACATTTTACCCCAACTTTCGTCTTTTGTCATACCACAAAAATTCCAAGGAGTATAATAATGAATTTCCATCATGAGGTGATCTTCTAAACTATCTGTTGGAAGAGTTGACATTAATTTATCTGTTTTATCAATATCTGTTGAAGGTCCTTGAATAATTAGAATACGCGAACTATTATTTCCACCGGTTGATCTAACAGCATCAATAAAAGTTTGATGATATGATAATAAAACTGCCATCTGAGTAGCGTTTTCAACATTTGGTTCATTTGCACTCGCAAAAAGCAAACGTTCATCATAATCTCTGAAGTAGTTAGCAATCTGCGTCCAATAAGCTTCTTGTTTTTTATTTACTGTATCTTTCATAGCTGTAGTAACATTATTTTCAAGCCAGCCGCCATCCCAATGACAATTTATAATAACATACATTTCATCATTAATACAATAATCTACCACTTCTTTTACTCTTTTAAGCCAACCTCCATCAATTTCTAATGTTGTTTGGTTTGCATGACTATCCCAAGAACATGGAATTCGAATAGTATTAAATCCAGCACTTTTAACAGAATCTATTAAAATTTGATTTATCATTGGATTACCCCATCCAGTTTCACCACCCGGAACTTCAAGAGAATTTCCAATATTCCAACCAATTTTCATTTTATTTGCAATTTCTTGTGCCGTGGGTAATTGAGAAAAAGTTTGAGTTGTATAAAAAATGCATAAGAAGAAATAAATGAGGTTCATCTTAACAAAAATTAGATTTATCCACTTAAAAAAATAAAATTTAATTTTCACTGTTATTTTCCTATATATAATTTTTTAAAACTTTAGCTTACTTTTAATTTGTTTACGATTCAATATTCATCAAAGGAACACCTCTTTGGCAAAGCTGTAAAGGGATTTCAAATGGATCTCTTAACATTACTAAATGTGAAGCATCATTCAGATGAAGTTCTTCTTCAAATGTAGCTCCAGCTTTTATCAATTTATTTTTTATTTCTTCAGCATTTTTTACCATAAACGCGAAATGAAATTTTAACGGATTATCATTTTCAAATTTTTGTATTTCTGAATTTTTATTAAAGTAAATTTCCAAAACAACACGACCAGTTTTATCTGCCAAAAAATGTGTAAAAGGAGGTTCATTCATACTTTTTACAATTTCCATTTCACAATTTTTTACGTACCATTGAGCTATTTCTTTTGGTTTTTCAACATTCAAAGCAAAGTGTTCAAAGATCATAAAAATCCTTAATTAGTTTTTGTTGTAAAATGATAAAGTTTACCTTGAATAGTTTTTCCGTCAATAATTTCGTCAACTCGCCAATAATAAGTTGAGTTTGGTTCTATAAGATTTGTAGTAAAAGAATTTTCTGTTTGATGTTTAACAAAAATTTGTTCACCGATTGCACTTGGTCCGTCTTTTAATTTCTCGCCATTTTTTAGTGCTTGTGGAAATTTAGATTTCCAAAAATAAATATTAAACGATTCAGCATTTCTCGATGGAACCCAGTTTAAAGTTATATTATTTAAATCAATATTATACGAACCATTTCTTGGTTTCTCTAAAAAAATAAATGGTAAAACAGACGGCATTTCTTTTTCTGGATTCCACTTTCCGTCAAATGTCCATTCGGCATCTATCATTTCTTGAGAAAGTGAATTTTCTGCTTCATTCAAATTATTTTTGAACCAATCATAATCTCCGCCAACTCTATGACAATTATAATAATAATGACGTTCACCCCAAATCCATTCTTTAGCGTTTGGAGAAATCGGCCAGAATATTGGAACATCAGCCATATTTTCTGAAAAGATACAATCTATTAAAAAGAACTGTGCGTCAACGTGATGTCTGCCAAGTGGAAATCCTTCAACTCCATCAATAAAAGAATTACGAATTACAAACTTTGCATTTTTATCATCATTACCTTTGTGCCAAAGTGAAGCTGTTAAATTGTGTCCGTAAAATTTTGAATCAGTAATATAACACCAACCGCGCGGACAAACATAATCAACCCAGCCTTCAAAGTAACAATGCGAGTGATAATACATGCCATTCTTTTCAGTCCACAAACTTACTGTATCAGCTCCATCAGCAATAATGTTGCAATTTATTAAAATTACTTTTGTGCCAAAACCAAGAATTGCAAATTGGTGATCATGATCGCCAAAAAGTGAACCGTAATTATTATGAATTGTAAGATTTGCCAAAGTAACATTTAATGTATTTGTATCTATATTAATTACAGCAGATCCAAAATGTGATGAGTTATTTAGCATCCAATTTTTTCTGAGCTCTGCAAATTGAATTATTGTGCTGTCTTTGCTTTCGCCAACAATTGCGACATATGATTTATTAATAAATAATTTTTCTTGATACAATCCATTTTTTACTAAAATAATCTTAAAAAATTTATTGTCAATTGGTATTGATTCTATTGCTTCTTGAATGGATGTGAAAGTTCCAGAACCATTTTTATCAACAATAATATCAGCATTTTCTTGCGAGTACAAAGCTTTAGCTAATAAAATTATAAGAAGAAATATTAATGTGACTTTTATTCTCATATCAATTACTTACATAATAAATATTTCCATGCAAAATAAAATATTGGAAATAAAAAACTAATTACCAAAATCTTTTATTAGGTAATTGAATTCCTTAAATGATAGAAAAGGTTATTTAAATTCATTTATCATTTCAAAGTTTACCGAAGTTATTTCTATAAATCTTTCAAATAGTTTTTAGTTATAAATATTTTACTTGACAAATATAAAAAAAAATCTGATTTTTAGTAAGCGTTTAAGTAATTGATAAAGTAATCGCTTAAATTTTCTTTCAAATCATGTTGATCTTTTTTTTACCAAGGTAGTTTTTTCATTAAATGAGAAAAAATATGACTCAAAACTATTTTAAGTATTTCACCATTTTTGTCCTACTGTTTATTGCAAATCAAATTTATAGCCAAGGAAATATTTCGGGTATTATTTCCGATTCATTAACAAATAAACCGTTAATAGGTGCTAATACAATTTT
This sequence comes from Melioribacteraceae bacterium, assembly GCA_041741395.1. Lineage (GTDB taxonomy): Bacteria > Bacteroidota > Ignavibacteria > Ignavibacteriales > Melioribacteraceae. The sequence goes on along the minus strand of JBGSKB010000198.1, from coordinate 5,180 downwards.
ACTTGGTACTGCTATGGGAAGCGCCAGTGATTTTGATGGTCAGTATAGAATTTCAAATGTACCAGAAGGTAAATATACTTTTCGCATATCTTATATCGGTTATAAACCAAAAGAATTTACAATTAATATTGTAAGTGGAAGAACTATTAATTTTGATGTAAATCTTTCCCCGGATATTGTTGAAGGTGAAACAGTTATTGTATCTGCACAAGCTGCAGGACAAGTTGCAGCAATTAACCAACAATTGTCAGCAAATACTATTGTTAATATTGTATCGGAAGAAAAAATTCAAGAATTACCAGATGCAAACGCAGCTGAAGCAATTGGGCGACTACCCGGTGTATCTCTAAACCGATCTGGAGGAGAAGCAAATAAAATAATATTACGAGGATTAAGTGATAAATATACAAGTGTTACGATTGATGGTGTAAAAATTCCTTCAACCGATTCACAAGAAAGAGGGGTTGATCTAAGTACATTTTCTCAAAATTCATTGGCTGGTATTGAGCTTTACAAAGCATTAACTTCTGATAAAGAGGCAGATGCAATAGCTGGAAGTGTAAATTTAGTAACAAAAACCGCTTCAAAATCAAGAGAATTAAGGTTAGTTACAAAAGGAAGTTATAATGATCTAATGAATTCAGTAGAACAATATGATATATCTTTAAAATATGGAGAAAGATTTTTTGATCAACTTTTGGGTGTACAATTTTCAGGTAACATTGAACGAAAGATTAGAAGTAATGAACAAATTAATTTAAATTATGATCAAAGCTTAGATAATCAGACAGATTATTTTATAAATAACTTCACTTTACAATTTTCTGATGAAATTAGAAAAAGAAATGGATTGAATATTATTTTAGATTATTCAACTCCGGATGAAGGTGTGATTAAATTCAATACTTCATTTAATAGTACCAAAAGAGATTATTTAACATCGCAAAGAGATTATCCAAATGGAGGTGGTCAAACTCAATATCTTGGTGGTGTAACTTATAGTTTTAGAGATCGTGAACAACAAATTGAAACTTTCAGTAGTGCATTAACAGGTGAAAATTTCCTTTTCGATTTTAAAATTAATTGGGGATTATCATTTGCGCAATCAGTAACAGATTTTCCTTATGATTACACAATGGATTTTTCCGAATCATCACAATCTGGTGTATCTGGAATGAAAACTCCTCCACAAATCAAAGATCATCCCGAAGATTTAATATTATACGCTTATAATAATTTCACGGCAGCTACTCTTGCCGGAGCATATTATAGAACTCAAAACAATTTTGATAAGGATAAGTCTGCGTATCTTGACTTTTCAAGACAATATAATTTAGGTGATATTTTTTCTGGTGAATTTAAATTTGGTGGAAAGTATAAAACAAAAGATAGAACCAATAATAATACTGAACTTTTTTCACCATATTATCTTGGTTATTGGCAAGGATATGAAAGACTTGCTGATGGTAGCATTGCGTTAAAAGATTTCAGTGATTCATACTTTGAAGCTTTTTTCCAGAGATATTTGGATAATTCGTTAAATAACACAGCTTCTTTTATTGAATTTCTTGATCAAAATCCAATAAATAGAAAAGTATTTGATCTTTATGACTTAAACCCGTTAATCAATAGGGATAAATTACGTCAATGGTATAAAATCAATAAAAATGGTGTAAGTCAAAGTGGTGGAACAAAAGAGTATTTTAATGACCCTTCAGTTGCTGCAAATTATTATGATATTACTGAAACAGTTACATCAGCTTATTTAATGAATACCTGGAAATTCGAGCAATTTCTTACCTTTATTGCAGGAGTAAGAATTGAGGAAGAAAGCAATCATTATAAAAATAAATTTTCTGATAAAAGATATGCAAGTTTTCCAGTTTCTGATATAACAACTAAAGATACAACTTCGAATTACATAGAATCAATAATATTGCCAAATTTTCACTTTAATGTTAAAGCAACAGATTTTCTAAACATTAGATTAGCAGTATATAAAGCATTAGCAAGACCAGATTTTAATATGAGACTAAACACAAAATTTGCATGGAGACCTGGTGGAGTTGGATCAAGTATGCAAATGGTTGTAGGAAATCCAATTTTGAAAACTGCAAAAGCTTGGAATTTTGAAGTGAATACTTCATTCTATGGAAATGAAATTGGTCTAATTTCAATTTCTGCATTTTATAAAGAAATTGAAGATATGTATCACATGTTAAATGGTATTAATACTACTGGTGATACTTTGTTAACTGCACTTGGTCTTGATACAAAAACACTTTGGGATGGAGCATATCAATTAACCGTTCCATATAATTCTCCAAAAACTTCTAAAGTTTGGGGATTTGAATTTGAACATCAAATAAATTTTACATTTCTACCGGGTTTATTAAAAAATATTGTTTTAAGTTATAATGCTTCTCTAGTAAAATCGGAAACTTGGTTAATTGGATCAACAACGGATACAACTTTTGTTACAATTCCGCCATTTCCCACGCCATTCCCAAGATTTTCTGAAAGAGCAATTGAATATAAACAGCAACTTGAAAACCAACCCGAACTTTTTGGAAATATTTCTTTGGGATATGATATTGGTGGATTTTCTGGTAGAATTTCATTATTCCATCAATCGGAATATACAATTTCATATTCTCCAACCGGAAGATCCGATCGTAAAGTTGGTAATTACACAAGATTGGATTTAGCATTGAAACAAAAAGTTACAGATTATTTATCACTTCAACTTAATGTTAATAATTTGACAAATTTAAAAGAAGATGATCTTTTAGATAACAGAATTAATAATTATAAAATTTTGAGATCGAGTGAACTATACGGGATTACAGCAGATTTAGGTGTTCGGCTTGATTTGTAAGTTTTTATTGTTTCTAAAATAATTCATACAATTAAAATAAGTATGACCTTTTATTCGATATTAATTAACAACTAATCAACATAACCGGAGGTGTAATGAAACAAAAGTATAACTTAATCCTACTGTTCATTCTAGTATCTAGCATTATTTACGGTCAGAATGTACTTCAACTTGTTCCTTATGGTGGAACCGCGGAAACCGAGCTAATAGCTCAAATCAAAGCTGATACTACAGCTAACCATGGAATTCCTGCTGATAGAGTTTATGAACTTGTTGGCGGAGGACTATATATTTGTCAAGAGCAATTTTATGTTGAAGGAGATGAAACACTTCGATTACGATCATCAAATAGTGAAAAACCGATAATTTATTTATATCCTTCAGGTACAGGTAGCAATCCACAAAATCCACCAGGACATTTTATTAGATTAAGAGGCGGTATTTTAGAAATGAAAAATATAGCTCTCTCGGGTATATTTGAACCTGATCCCAATTCAATAAATACAATTCAAGGTGCAATGTTAAGAGTTGATGGTGAAGGTGCAGTTATAATTCTTGATAGTTGTGTATTTTCAAATATTAATGGGCAAGTTATCAGAACTGAATCAGCATCAAAAACAATTAAAGTTACAAATACTATTTTTACAAATCTTGGGGCATTAACCACATCCAATTTTGGTGCTGGTAAAGGTATTGATTTGCGTGCATCATCTTGCGATACATTAGTTTTAGTTAATAATACTTTTACAAATTATCAAGATAGGGTTATTCGTCATTATAATTTTAGTAATCCTTTAGCTGGAACAGGAAACATTAAATATACATTGATTGATCATAATACATTTTATAATGGTATGGGCTTCCATGGGTTATTATCATTAGGTAATGTTGGGGATGAAGTAATTATCACAAACAATTTATTTAAAGATGCTTTCGCAGCTGGTGAAGATTCAACTGATGAAACGCGTTCTGTTGAATGGGCAAATACTGGTGAAAAATATCCAAATGGTTCAAATAGAATGATGTGGATATTCACAGCTCCAAATGATTCAACAGTATGGAATATTAAAAATAACTTTTATGCTATTTCTACCGAAGGGCAAGCATTTTTTGATGCTCACACAACAGAACCTATTTTAGAAGGTCCTGTATTATCTTGGCATATCAACAGTAAATTAGGTGCAGATTCTGTTAATGCTTTTACAAAGATTGCGGATCCTGGATTAGTTAATACTCAAGATTTAATGGTTAATTTAATGAACTTCTATGTAAATCCTGATACAAATGTTGGTGCAAATAAAACAAAAGAAACAGGAAGTTTTGATGTTACAAGAGATGATATGGATAGGAGACCAATGAGTTTTTGGTTAAATGAACTTGATGCATCTTATTCAACAGCATCGCCGGCTTACGTTGGTGCAGAAGATGGTTTTCCAGTTGGAGATTTAAATTGGTTCCCTGACCAAAAAGCTGAATGGGAAAATCCAACTCCTCCACTTATTATTGTGGATGGAGAAAAAGATGCATTTTTTGCTGGATTAACAGGCCCTGATGATGGATACCTTCAAATGAGATATTTTGTTTCCAATGCAAATGGTGAAGCAGATGATGATGCTGATTTATCTGCAAAGATTTGGTTTGCTTGGGACGAAACTTGGTTATATTCTTATGCTGAAGTTAAGGATGATATTATTTTAGCAAATAATGCTGACGCATATAACAATGATGGTCTTGAATTAAAGATTGATCCCGTTCCAACAACTGCTGCTAATTCTGTATTTGGTGGAATTGCTATGACGGCTCTCGATGCTGGTAGTGGTATTCAAAATCTAAATGACATTAGTGCAGATTCTAAAATGTATGCTAGAAAAACAATGGATGGCGGTTATATACTTGAACTTGGAGTTAAGTGGAGTGCTATTACTCAAAGCAGCGAAAATGTAGCAGTCGGTGTAGATAATGTATTTGGTCTTGCAGTTAACTTCCATGATAATGATGCTACAACACGTCAAGCAACAGTTGAATGGGCCGCAGTAATGAGTGATAATGTATGGAACACTCCAGCAATGCTTGGTACTGCTAAGTTCTTAGCAAGCAACAAGCTTCAGTTGATACCAACAAACAACTTTACACCATCAAATACAAATGATTTACCATATGATGGAAGTGATAACCCAGTTGGTGTTGATGATGTAAATTTATTACCAACCGAATTTGCAGTTTCACAAAACTATCCTAATCCGTTTAATCCAACTACAATGATTAATTATGCATTGCCAAAAAAGGCTAATGTAAAATTGGT
>JBGSKB010000197.1:0-2009 GCA_041741395.1 Melioribacteraceae bacterium | reverse complement strand
TAGTGGTTGGAAATCCCGCAAGAATAGTAGGCTGGTACAGCGAAGCAGGTAAAAAATTAAAATTTGATGAAAATGGAATTGCACATTGCGAGAAATCTGCGAAAAGTTATAAGTTTGAAAATAATAAAGTAATTGAAATTTAAAAGTTACTAATATTTGTTAGTTATTATTCATGAATGATTTATTTTAAAAAACATTTGAAATTAGTTAGAAATTAAATTCAAAGAAATATTGTATTTAAATCATGATACAAAATAAAATTAATAATTTAGCTATTTTTCAAAAATTAATTCAAATTTGTAATAATGCGGGTCAAGAAATTCTGAAAATCTACAATTCGGATAATTTTGAATTTGAATTAAAAAAAGATAATTCACCTTTAACAAAAGCTGATAAAATTTCTCACGAAATAATTGAACAAGGATTAATTGAACTAACTCCAGGTATACCTATTCTTTCAGAAGAAGGGAAAGAAATTGCTTTTACAGAAAGAAAAAATTGGAAATCATTTTGGCTCGTTGATCCATTGGATGGAACAAAAGAATTTATAAAAAGAAACGGTGAATTTACAGTAAATATTGCTTTGATTGAAAATAATTTGCCGGTTTTAGGTATAATTCACATTCCGGTAATAGTAGAAACTTATTTCGGAATGTTAGAAACTGGAAGTTTTAAGATTGATAAATTTGGGAATAAATCAGAAATAAAAGTTAGTTCTAAAAGTTTAGAAGACGAATTAAATGTTGTGCAATCACGCTCACATTCCGGCGATGAAGAAAACGAATTTTATTCTCACTTTAATTTAAATGAGAGAATTTCAAAAGGCAGCTCTCTTAAAATTTGTTTGGTTGCAGAAGGTAAAGCTGAACTATATTTTAGAGGAGGTCCAACTTGGGAATGGGACACAGCTGCGGGTCATGCAATTTTAATCTCAGCTGGTGGATATTTTATGAATAAAGATAAATCTAATTTAATTTATAATAAGAAAGATCCTAGAAACTACGGATTTATTGCATCTTCAATTAAATTATAAATATTAGAGGATGGAAGTTGATTAATTCCAATATATCTTGGCATTCATTAAAGGTAACTCGCTCAGATAGAGAGAAAATTAAAAATCATAAAGGTGTTTGTATTTGGTTTACTGGTCTATCTGGGAGTGGTAAATCTACTTTAGCTAATGAACTTGAATTACAGTTGAATAAAATTGGAATCCATACCTATTTGTTGGATGGAGACAATATACGACACGGTTTAAATAAAAATTTGGATTTTTCTTCAGAAGGAAGAAGGGAAAATATTAGAAGGATAGGTGAAGTAGCAAAACTATTTGTTGATGCCGGAATTGTAATAATTACTGCATTTATCTCACCATTTAGGGAAGATCGAGAAAATGTAAGGAATCTACTTAAAAAAAATGAATTTATTGAAATATATGTTGAATGCGACTTGGATACTTGTGAAATACGTGATCCAAAAGGTTTATATAAAAAAGCAAGATTAGGCGAAATTAAAGATTTTACCGGCATTTCATCACCTTATGAAATACCTATAAATTCTGAATTTGTAATTAACAATGGCAATAATTCTGATATAATTTTAAACGTGAATAAAATTATAGATTACTTACATTTCATAAAAGTTATTTCTATTTAATATTTTTTTTATAATATATTGAAAGTCAAATTTATTGCATAAAGAAACAAAACTCCGATCAATAATAAAAGCTATTTCATGGAGGATTTTTGCAACTTTAACTACAGTAGCTTTAGTGTATCTTTTTATTGGTGATACCGAAATAGCCTTTACAGTTGGCGGTATTGAAGTCTTTCTTAAAATGCTGATTTATTTTATTCATGAAAGACTCTGGGATAAATTAAAATTTGGCAAGCACGAAATAAAACCTTTTGTTGTTTGGATTACTGGCTTGGCTAGATCCGGAAAATCTGAAATTGGAGAAGTATTATATAAAAGAATTAAGGATAAGGGACTAAAAGTCGAACACCTTG
>JBGSKB010000196.1:0-3886 GCA_041741395.1 Melioribacteraceae bacterium | reverse complement strand
AATTTTGTGAAATTTTTTAATTTACTTTTAATTTCGGTTATTTTTAATTCATTCATTTTTTCTCAGCAGAATGATTCTTTAATTATTATTAACGGAATTATAATTGATTCGCAAACAAATGAACTTCTTCCTTTTGCAAATGTTGGAGTAAAAAATTCTGTTCAAGGAGCAAGTTCAGATTTTAATGGAAAATTTATAATTAAAATAAATCCTTCTTCTGATGAATTAATTTTTAGTTACGTTGGTTATAAAACTCTTTCTTCAAAAATAGAAAATCTTAAAAAAGATCAGTTAAATATTATTTTTCTAAATCCGATTAGCATAAATCTTCAAGAAGTTACAGTTTTTGCAAATTCTGCAAATCCAAGTGAATTAACTCAACTAAGCAATTTATCTTTGCAGTCTGATAGAATTAGAGAAATTTCTGCTGCAATGCCCGATATTTTAAGATCTGTTCAATCACTTCCGGGAGTTATTGTAAACAATGAATTTAAAGCAGATTTTAACGTCCGGGGCGGAAATCAAGATGAAAATTTAGTATTAGTAAACGGAACTCAAGTTTATGAACCTTATCATATTAAAGAAGCAGCAAATGCAAGTGTTGGTATTTTTAATGTTGATTTGATGAAAAAAGTTGACATTATCACCGGAGGATTTTCTGCAAAATACGGCGATAAAATGAGTTCGGTGTTAAATATTGAATACCGCGAAGGAAACAAAGAAAAATATTCTGGTGCAGCATCTTTAAGTTTAGCATTTTTGGATGGATATGTTGAGGGTCCAATTAATAAAAACAGTTCTTTTATTTTTGGCGTACGCAAAAGTTATATGGAATATGTACTTTCTTTAATTGATTATGAAGATATAAAATCTGTAAAACCATCTTTTTATGATTTGCAAGGTGTAATTTCTTATTCACTTTCTCCCAAAAATAAATTGTTGTTTGAATTCATTCATGCCGGCGATGATTTTTCATATAATCCGGAAAGAATTTATTCGGCCAAAATTGAAAAAGAAAAAAATACGGCTAATTATTTCAGTTCTTTATTCGATATAAAAAGTAAAAATATATTGTCTTCAAAAGCTTTGCTGAATTTTGAAATTTCTTATTATGATCAAATTGATGAAGAAAATAGATTGTTCAATAGATATGAAAAAATTAATTATGATGATTATGATAGTCTTCAAACAATAAGATTAACTTATGATAGTTTGCGAATTAAAACTCTAGAATTTAAAACTGAATTAGATTATCAAATAAATTCGGCTTATGAAATTCAATCCGGAATTAGTTTTCAAAATATAAATTATGAACAGAATGCAAATGATTTTTGGACTTATATTGGAAACAGAAAAAATACAAATCCAGTTCAAAAAGATACAATAACAAGTACCGGAGTCTATGGTAATGAAAAACCAATTGATGTTGGTTCATATAAATTTGCCGTTTATTTGGCAAATATTTTAAGTATCACAAATTCTTTAACTTTTAATCTTGGCGGAAGATTAGATTATTTTGATATAAATAAAGATCTAACTTTTAGCCCAAGAGTAAACGCAGCTTACAAATTTGATAATGGAACTTTATTAAAAGCAGCTTGGGGATATTTTTATCAATCGCCAATTTATGCACAACTTTCTTCTTCTGTTTCATCGGATACTAATACTCAATCGCAGAAATCAATCCATTATATTTTAGGTTTGGAGAAGCAATTCAATTTTAAAGAAAATTATTTTCTCAAACTTAAACTTGAAACATATTATAAAGATTACAGCGAACTTATTTCATCTCAATTTGGAGTTTTTGAAAGACTGACTTATTCAAGAGAAAATGATGCAACGGGAAATTCCAAAGGTTTTGATTTATATGCAATTTTAAATTATGATTTTTTTTACGGATGGCTTAGTTACGGATTTATGCAAGCTAATGAAAATAAGTTAAATGATAATTATGGAGAATATCCGAGATATACAAATCAAACTCATACTCTTTCAATTGTTTCAAATTTTAATTTTGGTAATAATTGGAATATAAGTTTAAAGGCATATTATGGAAGCGGATTTCCATATACTCCAAAAACAGCTGTAAAAGATGAGATAACCGGAATCTGGGATTGGAAATCTGGAGAAATTCATTCAGCAGATTTACCGGCTTACAAAAGAGTTGATTTAAGAATAAGTAAAATTTTTGTCTTTGAGAATTTTAAACTAAACACATTTTTAGATGTTAGCAATGTTTTGAATTTTAAAAATGTTCAAAGATATGAATTTGATAATCCGGGTTTAAGCAAACCAACATCTGAGGAAATTTTACTTTGGCCAATTATTCCATCTTTTGGTATTAGATTTGAATTTTAAATTATGGAGTAATATTTATTTTATTTGCACTCATAACCGGAAGATGATTTCTATGTTCAACAACGACATAATACATTCCTTCATCAACAACAAAAGCTAAAGGACTAGTTCCGTCTAAATCCACAATTGTTCCGTTTTCCTTTAAAAATCCGGCTCTATAAGCTTTAATTGAATTTTCTAAAGTTGATTCTCTGAGTGAAACTAAAACCCAATCAATTATTCCGGAAGGAATATCATCGACATGTTCAGTTCCATTATAACTCCACGGGAATTGATTAAAAGGTTGATCAATTGGAATAGTTTCAAAAAAGTTTGAATTTGTTGCCATATTTGATAATCCAGAATACGAACCTTCAAGAAAAACTTTTACATTTAGTTTTGGTAAAATACTTAAAATTCCATTGAACCAAACTGGAGACATTTTTTCATAGCCGTTTATATTAGGATGAAGTCCGTCAAAAAGATCAGTAGGATAACTTAATACATTTTCCATATCAACCAAAAATAATTTTGTACCATATTCTGGTCGAGCTATTGCCATATTTGCTAAGGCAGTATTAAATTGAGAAGTTGCAATAGATTCATTTAAAGTCGGCGTATTAATATTATCAATTCGATTAATAATTTTGGCAAGTATTACTTTAATATTTGGATTGAAATTATAAATTAAATTCAAATTACTATTTACATCGGAAACTGTTGTATTAGCTACATTTAAATCATTACTCCATGAAAAATCATTTATATCATTTGTACCAATGTGAAATAATATGAAATCTGGAGGATTATCTGTTAAAAATGTTGTTAAATGAGTATACAAATCTAAATCTGTATAACCCGACCAATGCTTTGCTGAATAACCTCCATGTCCTTCATGTTCAAAATCATCAAATGTACCATCGGATAGACTTCCAATTAAATCAATATTTAACCCATTATTATTTAGCATTGTTTTAAGTTTTTTTCTATAACCATCTTTATTAAGATTATCAGATATATAACCCTGAGTAATTGAATCCCCCAATGGCATAATTTTTTTGACGGTTACTGTTGAAACATTATCAATCTTTGCAATATTTTTGGGGAAAAGTATATTTTCTTTTGATTTTAGATTAAGAGAAAAAGGTAATTCTGAATAAATTGTTGAATCTTGAAAGTCTTCTATTTTTATTTTAATATTTTCAGAAATGTTTTCAGGAACTTCCCAAATGAAATTATTTTCCAATGCATCTATATTTGAAACAATAATATTTTGATTTGATTTGTCATCAAGATAATAAATGTTGATCTTAGAAATATTTTGTGATTTCCATTCAATTTTTAGAGAGTTCCCACTTTTATAATTTTCACTACCATTTGTAAAAATTATGTTTATTGATTTTAATTCTGTCTGAGCAATCAAACCAATATTAAGATTAATAAGTAAAACCGAGTAAGTGAAAAGCCTTTTTAACATCAGAAGTTATCTTTATATTTTTAAATAGACAATATATCTAATTATATAATTTATTAAAATGATAAAAATCAC
>JBGSKB010000195.1:0-2910 GCA_041741395.1 Melioribacteraceae bacterium | reverse complement strand
GTTATATTAGCAAAAAACAACTTCGCGACTCATTCAAACATCTCGAAACTAAAATTGAAGAGTTGTCAAAATACACTATTGTTGCTTGTTTTCATCACCATTTTTACCCATTCCCTGAAATTTATAGCCAATATGGAGATAGCAGCATTATTAGAAATTTCACTGATGTTATAGAAAAATTTCAGCAGAAAAATGTAAAAATAGTTCTACACGGTCACAAGCATTTGCCGATTATAAGACCAGTTACAAATCACAAATATCTGACTAATCCAGAATCAATTTTTTATGTATTGTCAGCTGGTAGCGTAGGAAAAAAAGAATTAGCATATCGTTCGTTTCAGCAAGTTGACGTGTTCAGTCCAAATGGAAGCAGGGTGGCAGATATTTGTAGATTTACCTATAAGAAAGAAGAATTGCAGGCACCAGAATTTTTTAATATTCCTCCAAGGAAAAAATATGACCAAGACAGTTATATTGAGTTGACCAGCATGTTCAAGGAGGAGTTTCCAGATGAATATTATAAATATATAACTGAAATTTTTGAATACGACAATGTATCCCAACAATTTAGAATTGATGAAATAATAAAAAATATTAGTACAACAATAACAAAATTTGATTCTATAAAAAATACACTTAAAAATTCCGTTATCAATATTCAAATAATATTATTCACAATTCATTATAGAATTAACTATTTAAGCAACAGACTTGCCACAGAAAACATATCAAAAAAATTGATAAATAAATTACATGAACAATTTTCATCATTATTTAATGATGAAAATTACAAAAAATTAATTATTAAATTATTAGAATCAAATAAAAATATTGATTTCGAACAAACACATGACGATTTATTCTCTAAACATATTAAATTTATTGAGCATACATCATACTTAACCATAGCTATATTTTTTACAGATTTATATTTAACATTTACGAGATACGGAGAAATATATTACAAAAGCGAAAGAATTCAACATAAGGTAAACATAAAATTAGAAAATAATACATTCCATGAAAGCATTCCAGCATCAACAATAAAAATTTCTAGCAATGTGGACAGAAGATCATCTACTATTTGTTTCAAATGCAAAAACCCAACTGTTCACAAAATTGCAGTGTTAATAGTAAAAGATTTTGAAAAAAGGATTAGTAAAATTGAAGATAGCTTTAAAAATATAGGATTAAAAATATATTATTTAATACCAAAAGTTGAAAAAGACAATTATGAATTGGATAATTTGAATTTTGAAGCATACATACCAACCTTGTTACCATTATTGACAGGTGAAAATTTATACAAAAGAAAAGAAGTATTTATCAGAGAGCTAATTCAAAATGCATTAGATGCGATTTTATTAAGAGAAGATTTGACAAACAAGAAGGGCACTTCCTTGACAGTTGAAGATAAAGAAATAAATATTTTAATAGGAGTAAGAAAAAATCCTCAATCAAATAAAAATAGAAAATATTTGAAAATAATTGACCATGGAATAGGCATGGATACTTTCAAGATAGAAAGATATTTCACAAGCATTGGTCGCAGCTTTTACCGATCAGACGAGTTCGAGGAACTTCAAAAAAGCGAAGATATAAACTACCAACCCGTCAGCAACTTTGGCATTGGTTTTTTATCAGCCTTTATGGTCAGTAGTGAAATTGAAGTAACCACTCGAAGTTACGACAACGATGAACATGGATTAGAAATTCACATCCCAAATTACGATGGGTGCTTTTTTATCAGAAAAATACCGAGCAAAGGCTTGGATATTGGCACAACTATTACCCTTTATGAGGATAACCGTAATTATTTTAACCCAAGCAAAATTATAAATTACATAAAAGATACCTTTCGCGATTTTCAGTTAACTATCAAAATTAACAATGAAATCAATGATCAACTCGACATTATCGAACCTTACAAATTGAGACGTTCAGAAAATTTTGTCCTTTTTTGCCCAATTGAAAACGACAATATAAAAAATATTTCTTGGTCGGAAGTAATTATAGATAATTCATACATAAATAAATATAAATATGGAATTTTACTTGAACTATCAAATAATGATAAGAATCAAGAACGGTTAAGCAAAAGATTTGAGCAAAATTATTATTTCAATTCTGGTATTTTATTGTCCCAAACTGATGTCAATGATTTAGATTTGATTTCAACAAACAACATAAGATGTTACTATAATTTCCCTTCTTCAATTATTGATCTTGATGTAGCTCGTGAAAAAATTTTATCCTTTAAAAAAATTAACTTTTCAAAGAAAAACATATTAAATGTTTTTGAAAATCAAGGGATTGAATTACTTCAGCATTTAAATAATTCTCATAAAAAAATACCCATAATAACAATAAATCGCATTTATAATTTTTTCAAAATAAATAAATCTGAACAATATCAACTCAGAAAAATGAAAAATGAGGTTTATTGGTTAAACTTTAAAAACCATGGCAATAAAATTCAAATATTTTTAGAAAAAGGAAATTTCGATAATCTTCATGTAAATTTAAATTTTAAATTAATGATAAAAATATATTTTAAAATAATAAATATAATATATAATAATGGAACTGAAGAAATTGATTCATTGTTTAATGAACAATTAAAAATTATCGATAATAGTTTATACGATCAAAAACATATCTTTAAAATAGACAAGTCAACATGTGACTATCTTGGGAATTTTGAAAATGAATCAAGACAATTTATTGACAATGAATTGAATAAAAATATTTTGAATGCTGATTTAGATATGATATGTGAAAAATTTTCACGCATATCATATATGATGGCGAATGAACATATTGACATGCATGATAATAATTATGAAAAAATCATTATAGATTTTAATGCAAATTTATTTGCAAAATTAAATTTTCATTTCAAAAATTTTA
>JBGSKB010000194.1:0-16694 GCA_041741395.1 Melioribacteraceae bacterium | reverse complement strand
TTTGCTTCATCAAAAGGAATATTTTTTTTGTGCTGAAGTTCAATATTTTCGTGCAATTTATAATTAACAAGTGATTCTATTTCATGCAATTCTTGCAGAGTAACTTTTTGAAAATGTGCAAAGTCGAAACGTAATCTATCTGGACCAACATACGATCCAGCTTGCTTTACGTGAGTTCCGAGAATTTGTCTAAGTGCGGCGTGAAGGAAATGTGTTGCACTATGATTACGCATAATTTCCCAGCGACGGTTTTTATCAACTTTTGCAATAACTTCTTTGATAGAATTTTTACTTAGATTTCCGTCAAATTCGTGAACGAAAATATTGTTGGTTTTTATTGTATTAAGAATTTTTATTTCTTTGTTTTCAAATTCCAAGATTCCCGTATCGCCAATTTGTCCGCCGGATTCTGCATAGAATGGAGTTTTATCTAAAATTAAAAATTCATCGGAAATTTCTATTATGTTAGATTTAGATTCAAGTGTTTCGTAACCAATAAATTCGGATGGTTTAAGATTTTCAAAGTCAGATAATTTTTCAACAAGACTAACAGTTCCTAATTTTTCCTTTGTCGATTTTCTTGCCCGTTCTTTTTGTAAATTCATCAACTCATTAAATTTATCTTCATCAATTCTCAACCCTTTTTCTTGTGCCATTACATTTGTTAAATCAACCGGAAAACCAAAAGTATCATAAAGTTTAAATACTTCTTCGCCACTAATAGTAGGAATATTGTTTAATAAATTTTTTGTTAAAGTTTCATCCCACTGTAATAAATTGATTGCCCTAATAGGATTACTATTATCTTTTTTAAATACTTTGATTAAATAATCATTCTTAGCTAACTCTTTCCCAGTTAAGACATAATAAGAATCATCATATATTTTTTCTAATCCAACTTTCAACAACGAAACAACAACTTCATTAAAAAGTTCAATTCCCCTATCAAGAGTTGTATTAAAACTTTCTTCTTCAGCTTTAATAATTTTTTCAATATTTGCTTGGTTAGATTTAATTTCCGGAAAAACATCACCCATTGTTTTTGCTAAAACATCAACCAACTTATACATGAAAGGTTCGTTAAGATTTAATTTTCTTCCATATCTTGCAGCCCGTCTTAAAATTCTGCGAAGTACATAACTTCTTCCTTCATTGCCTGGAACAGCTCCATCGCCAATTGCAAAAGTAAGTGTACGAATGTGATCAGCTATTACTCTCATTGCTATTTGAACTTCGGGAACTTTATATTTTCTGCCACTAATTATTTCTATTTGATTAATTATTGGCATAAAAACATCAGTATCATAATTTGAATTTTTGTTTTGAAGAACTGCGCAAACCCGCTCAAAACCCATTCCGGTATCTACATGTTTTGCCGGAAGATCATGAAGTTTTCCGTTTTCATCTCTATTATTTTGGATGAAAACCAAATTCCAAATTTCCAAACATTCGGGAACACCGGCATTTACATATTTGGGGTTTTCAAAATCATCAGTTAAATTTATGTGAATTTCCGAGCACGGACCACACGGACCAGTTTCTCCCATTTCCCAAAAATTATCTTTTGCACCAAATTTTAAAACGTGATTTGGGTTAATATCCGTCTTGGTTTTCCACAAATTTAAAGCTTCGTCATCGGTTTCAAAAACAGTTGCCCACAATCTTTCTTTCTTAAGCTTCCATACTTCTGTTAAAAGTTCCCAAGCCCAAGTAATTGCTTCTTCTTTGTAATAATCGCCAAAACTCCAATTTCCTAACATTTCAAAAAATGTGTGATGATAAGTATCATAACCAACTTCTTCTAAATCATTATGTTTGCCGCTAACTCGAATACATTTTTGCGTATCCGCAGCGCGTTTGTAATCTCTATTTCCTTTTCCCAAAAAAACATCTTTAAATTGATTCATTCCGGCATTTGTAAAAAGCAAAGTTGGATCATCATAAGGGACAACCGGCGCACTTGGTACAATTGTGTGCTGCTTTGATTTGAAAAATTCTAAAAATTGATTTCTAATTTCTTGCGATGTCATAAATTTCTATATTTTTTGTGATAATTTTAGCGCTAAATATAATAAATAATGTTGAAACGTAGAGATGTAGAAATGTAAAACGTGAGATGTAAAACGAAAAAAGTTAAAAGTGAAACGAAAAACGTAAACGTTGAAATGTAAAAACTCAAAGACAAGCAATGTTAAAAAATTACAAGATTGCAGAATTTCAAGTTTTGAAATAGAACAAAAATTTTATTTACACTCCAAAGCAATTTGAAAGAAATAATTAATTGGTTGCTAAACGTACGTGTAAATTTTTGAAGAATCATTTTATATAGTTTTTCTATTTTAAGGTTTTTACGTTTCAACTTTTTTTTGCGTTTTAACGTTTACCTTATCACCTTTAACTTTTCACTTTTTACTTCCATTGTCTCACATTTTTACATGTAATTTTTACGTTTATATAACATAATTTCTCAGAATATGTACATTTCATTTTAAGTCAAACTGTGATTTAAATCAAAAATCGCAGATTTTGAGAACCTCAGTTTTTGGTATAAAATTAGCATTATTTCTTAGCAAAAAATCATTTGGAGTATTTAGAATGAAAAAAAACATCATTTTTCTTTTATTAATAAGCACAATTTTATTTGCTCAAGATAAAAATTCAACATTCAGACAAACTCAGTTTTATGGAGGATTTCAAGCGGGAATGATAAACGGTGTGGGATTTAATTTTAATTTTCTTTCATCAAACTTTGCAGAAGATTTTCCATTTTCTGCGAAGTTAAGTTTTGGAGTTAGTTATTTAGATGCTGGTAATCCTTATGATGCAAGAAGAATTTTTATAAA
The DNA here is from genome assembly GCA_041741395.1 of Melioribacteraceae bacterium. GTDB lineage: Bacteria > Bacteroidota > Ignavibacteria > Ignavibacteriales > Melioribacteraceae. Next base: position 13,851 of record JBGSKB010000194.1, on the reverse strand, counting down.
TGATAATACAAACGGAACACCGGAAAAAAGTGGCAAAACTTATGGACTTGGTTTAGATTTTTTATATAAATCATCATTTTTAGGTTTAAAAAGAAATTATTTTTATGCTGGTCCGCGTTATGTAATGTTTGTCGGCAATTTCAATTATGTTGGCGGAAATGAAGATTTCGATGTTACGAGCAATCAATGGGGAATTGGAATTGGTTTGGAAAACTATTTTAGAATTATGCCTTCTTTGGATTTGGTTCTAAATTTCGGGTTTGATTATTATTTATCTCAAATCTTATACGGACACGATACTGCTTATAGTCCGGATGGACAAGATATAAATCCAAGAGATGGATATTCCTTTTCTGATGCCGATAAAGCAATAAATCAGCCGCAATATCAAATAAAAGCACTTCTTGGATTTAGTTATAACTTGAATTAGAATTTTAAAAATGTAATAAAAACAATTTTTCAAACTTTCCAAATTTAAAGTCCGACTGTTTTTTTCGATAATTTTTTAGAATAACAAAAATTTATATGAAAAAAATAGTCGGATTAATATTATTACTTTCCACATTTCTTAATTTAGAAGCGCAGCAACTTCCAACAAATGCAGTTTTAAAGGATTTTAGACCTTTTTCTACACCAAGAACAAACGGAAGGCCGGGAGAAGTTTATAGAGTTGATGAAAATGGAATAAAATTTATTGTTCAAGATGTTACAAGCATAAAAGAGAAAGTTAGCGAAGAAGGAGATATAATTGGAAGAATGTATTTCACTTCTGAAGAACTGCTTACCTTACTTAATTTAGAATTTGATAGAATTGATGTAATTCCGGTTGAAATTAAAATTATTAACGCCATTAGAGAATATAATGAACAAACCACTGTTGATAAAATTCTTTACGGAGATGGCAAAATTCGTGAATTAGTTAAAGACCCTAAAAGCAAATATTATATTATTCGCGAAGCAATTTTAACAAAAGATATTACTTTCAGATTTAGTTTAGACGTTGTTAAGAAAATTAAAAAAGGTGCAAATTCACTAACAGAAATTAAATCAAATACTGAAATTGATTTTCCTTACGAAATGCAAAAAAAGTTTAAAACCAATAAAAGATTTTTTTATTTAGAACAAGAAATTAAAATTGAACCATATGAGTAAATGCTTAACACTACCACAAAAAAATTTACGCATAAGTTAAAAGTCCGTTGAAACCAATTAGCTGACTATAAAAATATCATTTCAGCAAGAGAATAACTTTTATATATTTCATTTATCTTAACAAAACAATACTAAAGATTAGAATGAAATATAATTTCAATGAATCAATAGGTTTTATTATTGTTAAATGCGGAAGATTAATTGAAAACCGATTAAAAATTGATTTTGAAAAAGCCGGCATTAATATCACACCTCAGCAATGGTCGGTTTTAACATATTTGTGGAATGAAGACGGAATTTCTCAGCAAACTTTGGCAGATGCATTTTCCAAAGATAAAACAAGTATGACCCGATTATTAAATAACATGGAAAAAAATGAATTAATTACCCGAAAACAGAACATTAAAGATAAAAGAAACAACGCAATATTCCTCACAGAAAAATCCAACTTTTTAAAAAATGAAAGTATTAAAATTGCAGAAAAAACATTACTCGAAACAATAACCGGAGTTGATCATAAAGAATTAAAAATGAGTAAAAAAGTTCTAAAACAAATAAATAAAAATTTAGAAAATTAATTTTAATACAAATTTACCAAGCATATCCAATATCAAATCTTACTGCAGGTACAGAACCACTATAGTTTGAAAAATCATTATCATTTTTATCAACGGAGCCGGTGTAATAATCGACACCTATTCCTAAACCTATTGCAAAATCATCTCCAGGAAACCATTGCCAGCCAATTAATGCACCAAAACTAAATGCCGAAGTTCCTCCATCCGTACCATCAACTGTAAGACGATTAAATGAAATATTCGGCGCAATGTAAAATCCTCTTAAAGTTTTTCCGGAAGGATAAATTCTAGCTTCTGCATTAACTCCAAAACCGCCTAATCCACCTATTGTTGGAATTTGGAAACCTCCGCCGAGAGCAACTTTGTCTGAAACTTTATGAAAATAGCTTAAGTTGTAAAAAATAAAAAATTTCAGCGGGTTAATCACAATCATATCTACTCTCGGAGTAATATCTTCAGATACACTTATTATTGTTGATTCAGTTAAAGTAGTATCACCGTTGGATACGGTTTCTTTTTTTTCTTTGGTTACAATTTGAGCGCTGGTGTTAATTGAAAATAAAATTAGTAGAAAAATAATTAGTGATTTCATCACAACCTCCGCAGACAGAATTTTTAATTTTTAATAAAATAATAATATTTCAAAAACTTATTATAAAAAAATACTTAACTATTGTTAAATAAATATATTAAAATTTTACTTCTATTCCACCAAGCAGACTTAGTCCGCTTAATTTATTGTTTGGAATAAAAAGATCATCATTAAAATAGCCGAATTTTAGATATGGTTTTATAATATTGCTAAAAGAATACATAATTCTTAAAGCAATTTGATTTTCACTTTTTGATGGAATGAAAAAAATTGTATTTTCTTTACTGAATGAATTTACAAAATTCAATTTTCTCAAAACGAAATCAGCAAATAAAAAAAGTGATAAATTTTTACTCAGAAAAGTACCGCTGACAAACTCAATTTGATGTTCAAAAGAAGGATGCGAGGTTCTGTTTGAATTGTAAAATAGAAATTTATAAGTCAAGTTTAATAGCAAATCTTTAATATGGTTTATTTTTAATTTTGGTCCGTAATTCCAACCTTGAATTGAAACACTTTTTGCATCACTTAAATTATCGTTTACTGAAAAATTCTGTAATAAAAAACCATATTCCAAAGAAAGAAAATTACTAATTGTTTCAGCCGTTGAACAATCGAGAAAAATTAAATCATAATAAATATTATTTTGAAGCTGGAGATTTTGATTTGAGTATCCCACAAGTAAATTTATTGGAAAATTTCTAACTTGAAAATCTGCTCCGCCAATTAAAGTAAAAATATTGTATGAATAATTGGTTGAATTATAATTGTAAGAATTATAGTTATAACTAATAAGACCTTTCCAAGTTATCTCGTTTGAATGAAGAAAATAATTTATGCTTGAGTTTAGTTTAATTGCGTAAACATTATTTTTGTAAAAATCCGATCCGGCGCGCAATAAAAAAGAAGATTCCGAAGAATCTTGAGCATAAGAATATTTTACAAGTACACCAAGCCGATTTATAGAATTCAATGTTTCGTTAAAATTTTTTAAAGAATCCGAGTAAATTCCGGATTCAAAATTTAACTTTACATCAAACTGCGAAAAAATGTTTTGAAAGAAAAATAATAGAAAAATCAAAATAAGATTTGTGGTTCTATTATTATTTTGCATGATTAAAGATTTTTAATTTTGTTATTTATAACAATTTTATAGTCAGATAATTCCTTTTCTGCTTTTGAAATAAGTTTAAGCAAATCTTTCATGTTTGTGGAGTAGTTAAAATTATTTGCAAGATTTCTTGTAGAAAGTAATTTATTATCTGCTATTTTATTAAACTCAAGTTGATTTAGAATTCCATTAATTGATTTCGAATAATTATTAACAACATCTCTAGAAGGAGTATTTTCACTATCAAAACTTGATTCAGCTGTCGCAGAAAAATTTTTACTTGTGGATTTTAAAGTTCGGCTATTAAAAGCAATTTCTTCAAGAAATTCTTCTTTTTCTTTATTAAGCTTTATAATATTCTCAATTTCTGATTTAAGAAAATTCATTTCTGATATTTTATTTTCAACTTCATTTTTTATAGAGGACAAAAATTCAAAATAGATAATTCTTTTGGTTGAATCATTTACTGGTTTTAATTTTTCTATTTTCTCCGGATTGAAAGACAACTGATCAATTTCCTCTGCAATTAAAAATCTCCTTTCAGTTAATTCAATGATCTCCAGAAAATTTTTTTCTTCGCTATCCTTCTTTAATGAATCAATTTGGTGATTATAATAAGCTCCAAGGTCTTTTCTTAATTTGTTGTGATTAACCAATTGTCTATTTTTTTCTAATTCATATTTTTCAATTTTATTTGTGATATTAGAAGTACTGGAAAGCAATTTTTCAATAATTTCATTATCGGGTTCTTGTTTTGATTTTTCTTTATTTATTTGATTCAACTTTTGCGCAAGAATATTATTTAATGAATCCAATTGTTCATTTTTGATTTTTAATTCAAATACAGATTTGGAAAAATCTTTTTCTAATTTTGATTGTGCATTTAAATTGGAAAAAAATAAAATCAATATTGAAAAAAATAAGATTAAATATACTTTTTTCATTTTTGTTAAGTTAAATTAAACTTTTCTAATTTATAATATAAAGTACTTGTGTTAATATTTAGAATTTTTGCAGCTTTGTGTTTAATTCCATTTGCTTCTTTCAAAGCTTGCGCAATAATATTTTTTTCAAAACTAAACAATGCATCATCTAATGACAAATTTGAAAAGTTATAAGTCGGCGTTAATTTGGGATTCAAATGATAAGATATCAGTTTTTCATCAATAATTATTTCCTCAGATACAACAGAAAGCCGCTCAATTAAATTTTCTAATTCTCTTATATTTCCCGGAAATGAGTAATTTGTTAAAGTTTCAATTCCGTTTTCAGAAATCTCCTTTTTTTCTTGATGATTTTTAATCGCAGATTTTTGCAGAAAATATTCGGTTAAAGTTTTAATATCATCTTTTCTTTCCCGCAAAGAAGGTAAATGAATTGGAATTACATTTAAACGGTAAAACAAATCTTCTCTAAATCTATTTTCCGACATTTCTTGCTGCAAATTTCTATTTGTAGCGCTAATAATTCTAACGTTAGTTTTTAAGGTAATTTCTCCTCCAACTTTTTCAAATTCACCTTCTTGAATTACGCGTAAAAGTTTAACTTGCATCGAAGCGGAAATTTCACCAATTTCATCCAAAAATAAAGTTCCGTTATTTGCAAGTTCAAACCTTCCCTTTTTGGATTTTACGGCTCCGGTAAACGAACCTTTTTCATGACCGAAAAGTTCACTTTCCAATAAGTTTTCATTCAAAGCTGCGCAATTTACCTTAATAAAAGCTTTATCGGCGCGCAAACTTTTTTTATGAATTAATTTTGCAATTAATTCTTTTCCGGTTCCACTTTCTCCGCTTAATAAAATTGGACTTTCTTTAGCAGCAACTTGATCAACAAGTTTCAAAATACTTGCGAAAGATTCGGAATTTCCGACCAACTCATTTTGCTGAGCAAATAATTCATTTTGAAGATATTCATTGTGTTCAAGCAAATTGTGAATTTTTTCTTCTTTTTGCTTGTCGCCCAAAATTTTCTTTACACGAATTCTTAATTCATCCGGAGAAAATGGTTTTGTTAGAAAATCAGCGGCACCGTTTTTAATTGCTTCAACTGCAGTTTGAACATTTCCGTATGCGGAGATTAACAAAACCTCAATATTCTTATATCCTTTTTTAATTACGGAGAGAATTTCTAAACCAGACATCGGTTCCATTTTCAAATCAAGAACGGCAAGATCTACGGAATTATTTTTTAAAAATTCTAAGGCATCTGGACCGTTTGAAAAAGGAAAAACCTTATAATTTTCACGGTTTAAACTTTCTAAAATTCCCAAACGCATTGTGTCGTTATCTTCAACGACTAATATTTTAATCATTTCAAATTTTCTTGATTATGGAAAAAACAGTTTTGTTATTTATCATTTCAGCTGAAATTATTGCATTATTTTCTTCACAATATTTTTTGCATGTTGCTAAACCTAATCCCGTTCCATTTGCTTTTGTTGTAAAAAACGGTTCAAAGATTTTTTGCAAATCATTTTTTAAAATACCAGACCCAGAATCTTTTATTTGAATCAAATAATTATTATCTGTTAATTTTGAAGTAATTTCAATTTCACCATTTTGTTTTATTGAATCAATGCTATTTTTAATTAAATTTAGTAAAATGTTGCGTAAATGATTTCTATCGAAAATTATTTCATTATTTTCAATTTTATATGTTACTTCGATATTTTTTTCTTCAGCTTCTTTTTTGAAATTATTAAGCGAATCTTTTATAATTTCTTCAATATTTAATTTTTCTGGAAATGCCGGAGCTGGTCGGCTAAAATTAAGATACGAGGTTATTAATTCTTTAAGATTATAAATTTCGCCTAAAATTCTTTGTGTATATTCTTTATTTTTTATTTCATTAAGAGGTGATTCGTTAATTAAGTTCATTAACAGTTCAATTCCGCCAAGAGGATTTCTAATTTCATGTGCAATTTGTGCGAGAATTTTTTCTTTTTCATTTTGGTTGTTTTTAATATTATTCCGCATTAAAACTAATGCATTTGAAAGAATTTGAAGTTCGCCTTTTGTTTTTTCGGGAATTTCAGAATTATAATTTCCTTTCCCTATTTCATCGCTAAATTCAACTAATTTATAAATTGGATTTGTAATAGATTTTGCGACCCAAAATCCTAATAAAATGGAAATTAAAATTCCGGCTAAACCAAAGTAAAGTAAAAGTTTAGAAAGTTCCTCCAAACTTGAGAAATTCTTCGCATTATCTTTTACAGCAAGACAATAATTATCGGATAATTTATAAAATCCCCACAAATACCAATTTTCATCATTTCCCTTAAACGGCAAAGATGTATAAATTTGATTTTGCTTTATTGAATTAATTTCAACTTCATTTAATAATAAACGAGGTTCAATTTTTCCAATTAATTCCGTTTTGTTTGAATGAATTAGAATTTTTAGTTCTTTATCGAAAATAAAAATTTCTGAAAAAACATTCGACAAATCTAAATTATTAAACAAATCAAAAAAGTATTGTTTTGTACTTTTGGTTATAATTTCCGATTGAAGAAATTCGAGCTGCATTTCATTAATTTGTCCGACCGTTAAAATCAAATTTTTATTTAAATTCTCAGAAATTTGAGTTAGGTATAAATTTTTAATAAATCTGTAACTGATTTGAGAAAGAACAATTACCAATAAAATTGTAACAAGAGAAAATGTTAAAATAATTTTGTATTTGTAATATGATCTATTGATTTTTTGAAATTTCATTGCATACTTTTTAGAAGAATTACTTATAAGTTAATTCATTTTCTAAAAATTGAAAACAGATAAAATTATGAAAATTATTTAGATAACAAATTACTTTTCTAAAATTTCTGAATAAGTAATTATGTTATTAAAATTACAATAGAAAACATATTGATCTTTTTGTAAACCGGTTAATTCAAAATGAATTTTATAATTGCAAATACATTTGCACAAGTTTGCGGCGGTATCGGTAACAGTTACAAAAATTGTATCTGATTTAATATTTTGTTCAACGGAAAATCTATTTGAATCCGGGCAGCAATTTCCGTAAACGCAAAAATTAATTTTTAAAGTATCATTAAAAGTATAATCAAAACATGAATCGCTAAAAGCAATTTTTTCAAGTGAAGCAGAATTATTACATCCGCCAATTTGATAAGATTTAAATTCAATATCAGTTTTATTATCAATTAAATTATTTTCTGAACAAGAAACAAATAGAATTGCTAAAATAATTGTGAAAAAGAAAATCTTTTTCATTTTAATTTATCCTCAAGTTATTTGCTAATATTCATAAATCAACCGATCGTTCCAGTCCAAAAGATTTAAAATTATTTTGTCATGTTCGCCTAATTTTATTGGAGTTAAATCAAATGAAAATTCTTTTGTAATTAGAGCTTTGCAATAATCTTCATCTTTCAGTGAAAGTCTAATATTTCTCTGCACCGGATAAGATTCCATTACTTTCCCTGAATCATACAAATTTAATTCAATTTTTCCGCAGCCACCGCCATATTCAATTTTTACAATTAGGCAATTATTTTCTATTTCAACATTTTTAAAAGTGAAAACATCACTCGGTGCATTTTCATAAAGATTTTCGTCAACAACAATTTTATCATCGAAAATAGATTTATCTGAATTGACAATTTCGTTTTCTTCGCATGAGAAAAAAGAAAATAAAATTAAAAAACAAATAGAAATACTTTTATTAATCATCTTAATTTCAAACACCGAATTTAGTTATGATATCCATGTCATTATTGATGCTTTAACACTCCATTTACCATTTTTATAATTCAATAAAAATAAAGAACCGTATCCGGCAAGCGGTGCATATATAATTCCAATTGTTAAAATAGCTTGAGTTTTATTCCAATTATATCCAACTCTTGATAATGAAACACGGGTTCCGCTTTGGTTAGGATTTTCTTGTTCACTATAAAAAGTGAAATTTATTCCCTCAATTTTTTTCAGTTTAATTTTAGTTTGGTTTTGAGATATATAATTGTATAATGTTTCCTCTTCAGCATCCGGAAGATTAGTTAAAAAGTAATCAATATTTCCACTTATAAAACTTTCTTCATTTGTTGAATCGATCATTATAAAAGTTTTGTTATCTAATTGAACCGAATCCAATACAACTGAATAAATTAAGTAATCATCTCCGGTTCCATATTCTTCTGATGTTTTTGAATTATTAGGTTCGGTTGTATTTTCACAAGCTATTTGAACTAAAACAAAACATAAAAATGTTAAAAATATTTTTAATGTTTTAAAATTCATTTTATAAAATTCCTTAGTCTATAATTCTCCATCAAAGCTAAGCCACCATTGTGCAATTCTAAATGTATGATCAAATTCCGGATCAACCAATAATCCAACTTTCAATTGTTTAGAAATTGCAACATTAAATTTTGTAAAAATATTTGTAAAATCTTCGGTATAAGTATCTTTTGGAGAAGTATATCTTTCAATAAAATTCTGCGCATTTTTAATTGTTCCGTTATCATTAACTTCGCGAGCTGTAAAGTAAACATCGGTTACGCTTGTAATATCCCAATCTTTAAAAACACGAGTTAGCCCAAGCATAAGACCAAACTTTTCGCTGAATTTAAAATCAAAAATAATTGGTATTTGAAATGTGAAATATTTGTTATCATAATTCCACCTAAGTTGCTTATCGGCATTTTCTTCATAATTATTTTGGTAATTATTATTAGGATATTGACTGCTGTAAAAACTTGCTCTATCTGAAATTGCATTTTCAGTAGTTGTAATTAATGATTTAGAATCATTAAAATAGATTCCGCTTAATAAAGTTATATTTTCGGTCAGCGACCAATCAACGCTCGCCATAAATTCGTGAGTAAAATTTTCTCTAACAGATTCGCCAGTTCTATCATCCTTTGTAAATGAATTAGAATTATACAAATAAATTTCTTGTACTGAATTATAATTACTAACCCAGCGACTTGCATAATTTGAAGTATCAAAAATTGCAGAAGTTGTATTTGAGTTTACATTGCTTTTTGAATATTTATAATATCCTTTTACTTTATGTTTTTCAAAATTTTTGGAAAAATTTAGACTAAAATATTTTGTATCTCCTTCTTGGTTCCAATTTTGAGTTGATGAATAAATTGAATAATTATAACTCCAATTTTCTGTTACATTTGGTGTTTGATATTGATAAATATATTTACTTTCAGAATTATGCAGTTGATCAACATCGCCATCTAAATAGCCACCTTTAATTCCAACAGAAAAATCATCAAAACTGTATTGCAAACCCAAAGCCAAATCGTTGTGAGAATAATTTTGTTCGCGTGATTTTAAATCTTTACTTTCGCTAATATTGTTATCCAAATTTCCGTAATCATCTTTGTAATCATATAAATAAGAACCGTTTCTTTCATAACCAATTGTATTAAAAAAAAGTCCGACATTTAAGTTTTCCAGCAAATTTAAACCGGAAAAAAGAGTTAATAATTTTCCGGTAAAAATCATTTCATCGCTTCCGGAATATCTATCAATAACCGGAACAGATTCTGCTGAATTTCTCACAGAAGCGCCAAATGAATCATAATAATAATTGTTTGTATAAATGTTGAATTGAGTTGAATAAAAATCATCCTTGCTTTTTATATACTGAAATGTACCGCCAACGTAAAATTTGTTTTTTAAAGATTCAATTGGATAAGTAATAATTCCCAGCGAAACAATTGGTTCCGGTTCTGATCTTGTTGTAGAAATATACCTGTAATCGGGATAAGGAGCTCGTATGTACGAAGCGGCATCATAATAAATAGGAACAGCATAACTACTTACAATTGTTTCTTCAGTTCTATCGCCTCTAAAATCCAAATAAATTTTTGTTGAACCATTTTCGATTTTAGGTAAAATTGCCGGATTTAAATATGCATTAAGAAACGGATCATCAATCAATCCGACTGAAAGCTGTTTAATATCTTTCATTCCATAAGGATTTAGAAAATGACTTGAAAAAAACAATGAAGAACTTTCAAAATTGTGTTCAGTAGTTCGTTCTTGATAGTATTGAGCAATACTTAAATTTGTTAACAAAACAAAAAGCAGAATTAAATTTTTCCTAAACATTTTCACCTCAAAATTTTATCACAGATGCAAAAACAATTATTATACCATCAAAAAAAGGGCTTATTCATTTATTTTCCAATTATAATTTGCGAACCATTTCAGATTTTTGAAAAATTTTCAAGTTTTTGAAAATAAATTTTAAATGAATGTTATAAACTAACTGCTTTTCTTAATTCAAGTATTTAAAATTAGTTTTAAAACTTTAAAAAAATACACAAATGTCGATTATTAATTATTCTTTAACAAAAATTGAGGGTAATATGGCAATAATGCAATGGAACAAAACATTTGAAACCAACATTAAAAAGATCGATGAACAACATCAGGGTTTGGTAAACATTCTAAATGCTTTACATGATTCAATGCTAAAAGGTGATTCAAATTCAGAAATGGGAAAACTTCTTGAAAAATTGGTTAATTATACTGTAATTCATTTTAAAACCGAAGAAGAATTATTCGATAAACATGGTTTTCCCGAAACTACCAAGCACAAAGCAGAGCACAATGATTTAACTGGCAAAGCTTCAAAACTTTTAAAAGACCATAAAGCCGGTGCAACAGTTGTTTCTGCAGATCTTATGTATTTTCTAAAAGACTGGCTAAAAAATCATATTCTCGGTTCGGATAAAAAATACGGACCGTTTTTAAATGCAAAGAGTGTTTATTAAACAAGGATAATAATTTGAAAAAGTACGGATATATGCTATCCGCTGCTTTTCTAGGATTATTGTCTTTTCATTTAATTTATGATAATTCCTGGTTAGCATTATTATGTGGATTTGTATTATTTGCAATTAGTGTGGCATTACTCGTTGAACATGCAAAAGTGAATTCTGTGGTAAAATTAAATAACGAAATTTTCAAAAAATATTATCCTCCAAATTTTACTGATTATTCAAATATAAATTCTATCTTTGAGCATTGGTCGGCTGAAAATAAAAATCTAAAAGAAATTTTATTTTCCTTAATCGGCAAGAATATTTCACAAAATGACTTTTCGGAAATTAATGCAAATGAAATAGAATTAAGACGCAAACAATTAACTTCCATCATCAACCGAATTGATGAATTTGGAATTAAACAGTCGAATGAATCCGTAAAGTATGAAGCTAACCTGGAATCGCTTATTCAATTTGCAGAATCAAACTATTCTTTCTTAGAAGAATTAAATGATTCGATAACAAATATATATAATTACCTTTCATTAAAATCAGAATTACAAAAAAACAATTCGTTATTGACAAACGTAAAAAATTTACTTCCGCATTTTGAAAACAAAAATAAGCACTTTGAATTAAAAGTTAATAATTCAGTAAAACATGAACTTCTTGAGAACTTAAGAAATGAAGTAGAATTGAAAATAAGTGATTTGATGGAATCTATTTCAAATCAAAAATCGGAAAACAGTCAAATAATGGATCAATTGGGAAGTTTAACAGCCGTACTTTATGATACTACAAAATATGCACAAACAGCAAATGGAATTTCGAAGAAAATATTGAATAATGTTGAAAACAATAAAAATGTAACAAACAAAATAATTGAAAGTTTTAATCAAATAACTTCGTTTATGGAAATCATATTTACATCAATTGATTTTTTAAATAAAGATTTTGGGAAAATGACAAGCATTATTTCCGTTATTAAAGATATTACAGATCAAACAAATCTTTTAGCATTAAACGCATCTATTGAAGCAGCGAGAGCAGGTTCTGAAGGAAGAGGTTTTGCAGTTGTTGCCGAAGAAGTAAGAAAGTTAGCCGATAAAACTTATAAAGCCACTACCGATATTGAACAAATGATAAAGTTAATTAATAATAAAACAAACGAAGTAGTTAAAAATATTGATAATGAAAAATCAAATTTTACAAATCGAAAAACTTTTATTACAAACGAAATAAATCATTTTAATGAATTGACCGAATCATCAGAAGAAATGGCTGAAATTATAAGTAAATATTCATCTTCATCAGAAAAACCAATTGCAATTTCCGAAGGAATAAAATTTACAATGGAAATGAAAGAATTTAGTCACGATGAGATTATTCAAAAATTAGAAAATATTGCTAATATAAATATTTTATATAGAATCGAAAATTCAATTGAAGCTGAAAAACAACTTGGATAATGTTAAACAAATCCGTTTCCGCATAAACACTATATTCACTTAAACTTTCAAATTTTTCAAACCCAATTTTCAAATTTATCAAGTAAGCAGAAATTTAATTAAAAATTTTTCTTAAAATAATGCATACATTTACCAATATATTAGCGAGTAAAAATTTCCAAAGTTATTAATTTGAAAAAGAATGAAAAATAAGATTAAAGCAATAATTACAGGCTCAACCGGAATGGTTGGCGAAGGTGTTTTACATATTTGTCTAAATAATCCAAATGTTGAAAATGTTTTGGTGATAAATAGAAAACCGTGCGGAATTTCCCATCCAAAATTGAAAGAAATTATTCATAAAGATTTTATGGATTTAACTGAAATTGAAAATCAACTTGTTGGATATAATGCATGCTACTTTTGTGCGGGAATTTCATCAATTGGAAAAAGTGAAGAAGAATTTAGAAAAATCACTTACGATCTAACTTTAAATTTTGCAAAAACTTTAGTAAAGTCTAATTCACAAATGGTATTTACATATGTTTCCGGAACGGGAACAGACAGTTCAGAAATAGGAAAAATTATGTGGGCACGAGTTGAAGGAAAAACTGAAAATGATTTATTAAAACTTCAGTTTAAAGATTCTTATATGTTCAGACCCGGATATATTCAGCCAATAAAAGGGTTAAAAAATTCATATAAAATTTATAAAATAACTTCGCCATTGTATCCCATTTTAGAAAAATTTTTTCCCAAACATGTTATAACTTTGGAAGAACTTGGAAATTCTATGATAAATGTAACTTTGAATGGTTATAACAAAAAAGTTTTGGAAAATGTTGATATAAGAATATTAAATGCAGAATAATTAATAAATTGGAATTTAAAAAGATGCAATCTTTATAAGATCATATCTTTATCAATTTTCGTATTTGTAAATTGCATTTTCTGTTTTGGCTTCAACCCAAATAACATTCGCATAAGGTTAAATCTTTTTATAAATAATTCGTAAAAAAGAAAACTTCCGCCGAATGTTAGAAGAATTAAAATAATAAACTTTGTTAAAACATTTAGATTAAGTTGAATAATATAATATCCCAAAATTATCATTATAGTTTGATGTAAAATATATAGCGGATAAACAGACTCATTTGCGTAGGTTAGCATTGCACTTGGTTTATTAAGAAAAAATTTGCTGTAACCTAAAATTG